>DASWBG010000199.1:0-4229 GCA_036390715.1 Gemmatimonadaceae bacterium | reverse complement strand
TCGATCACTTCCAGGGTGCACGCTATGTCGATTGACGAATTCTCGTACGGAAGATGTCCGTCCCGTGAAATCTTCAGGCATCGCACCGCTGGATACCGGAAGTATTCCGGCAAAATGTCGCAGGCGGTGATCACGTCGGACGGCTGGAGTCCGAACTTGGTCTTGATGTAATCGCCGAGGAGCTGCGAGAAAAAGCCTTCGCCGGCGCCGATGTCAGCGACGCGGATTCCAGGTCTTAAGAGCGGCACGACGAGCTGCAGCACCTTGTCGTTAGTGCTGCGGTGCGAGATCGGGCGTATCTCGTTTTCGGACACCGTTTCAGTCATGCATTACCGATCGTGTGGTCGGCGCGCTCCGGGATCGGGAAAGTTACTTACGCCCGGGAGTGCACGCACTCTTATCGGCACTAGCAGGCCGTAGCGCCGCGCAACAAACTCGGAGCTAATGCGTCACAAGCCGTACAAGCTTATAAAACCCTATGGTCAATACGGTGACAGCCATCACGCCGCCGATGATCGCTACGTAGCCTACCACGCGCTCGGTGGTTGGTCCGTCACCGATTGCAGCTGACGAACCATTAATTGCAGCGATTTCTGCCGTACCAGGAACGCTCGATCCGTCACTCAAGGAATTCACCGGGCGAGCGAGCATAATTTCTCCGTAAGTGACCGGCCGATTCGATCCCGCGGTGTTGCAACTTGTCAGGCAAAGGAATGCGATTGCTGCACGACGAAGAATCATGGGTTGGTTTGTTTGCTTAGATGAACTCGATCTGAATCGCAACGTGTCCGCGAGTGATTGATGCACACTCAAATCTGGACGGTTGCGTCAGACCGGAAATACGTCATGTGACGTAGAATCCGGGCACGAACCCTGAGGTGTTCATCGCCCCACTGAGAGAACTTCTACTTGCAGCCCGTCCACTCACCACACAGGTTGAGACAGAGTAATCCCTCTTCACCCTTAAGGAGGTTTAATGCGCCTCTCAAGTCTGACCGCAGTCCTTGTCGTCTCCGTCGCCGTATCTGCTTGCCACGATTCGACTGGGCCAATTCTCCGAACCTACGTTCTGACGGCAATCGATGGGCAGCCGTTACCGGTCACATTCATGGGGATCGACGCCGGTTCGACCGTACTATCGGGCATGTTGTATCTCGACAACGCCGGTCACGTCCTCCGCGTCAATCACTACCGCGACTACTCTGCCAACTTTGGCGGAAGTACATCGGAACGATCGGAAACTCTGCACGACGACTACAGAGTCGCGAACGACAGCATCACGGTGGGTTCGTTCGGCACGTGCACCAGTTCCTGCCACGTCAATGAGGTCGGAGTTTTTTCGGATTCCGTACTCACGCTCACCAACGATCTATTGCCGCGAACGAGACCGGTTTACACCTACCACGCTGTCAAAACACTCTGATCAGACGCTCATAGAGGCGGGTCAGCTCGTCAGCACGCTTGCGAGCTGATCCAACACCCCGGCGAGATCCGGCTTCACCTCGAGCACCGGCAATACAGGATCGGCCCCCAACTTCTCGATCCTCTCGAGCCCAGTCCTGATCGTAAACGCCTTCGGATCGAGCGAATCGTTCACGTCGTCCCAAACGAGCGGCATCGAAACCGTCGCGCCAGGTAGCGGGCGCACGCTGAACGGCGCGACGATGGTTTGTCCATGGCGGTTCTGCAGGTAATCGAGATACACCTTGACGCCACGCTTGGTGACGTGACGAGTGATCGTCGCAATGTCGTTTAGCTCACGAAGCACGCACCGCGCCAGCAGCTCACCAAGCATCCGGGATTGCTCGTACGTGCACTGTCGTCCTAGAGGCAACAGAATGTGCAGCCCCGTCTTTCCCGTCGTCTTCACGTAGTTCGGAAGCCCAACCGACTCACACACTCGGTGCAGCACGATCGCGGTTCGGATCACGTCGGAGAATGGCGCCTCCTTTGGATCGAGATCGATCACGCACCAGTCCGGCTGCTCCAGCGATCCCACGCGACTCGCCCAGATGTGCAGCGGAATTGATCCCATGTTGGCTAGATACAGGAGGGACTCCTCGTCGTCACACACGAAGTACTTGATCTCCCGCTGTGTCTCCTCGCTCCAGATCGGAACCGTGCGCATCCACTCGGGAGCAAACACCGGTGCATCTTTCTGATAGAACGACTTCCCATCGATTCCGTCGGGGAAGCGCGTCAGCACAACCGGCCGATTCGCGAGATACGGCAGGAGCCACTTGGACACAGCTCGGTAGTAGTCGATGAGATCGCCCTTCGTGTACTTCTCCGCCGGCCAATAGATCTTCTTCAGATTCGTGAACGCGATGTTCTTCTGAACGGGGCCTTTGGCGGGAGGCGGTGGTGGATCGTGTGACGCTGGCGTGGCGCCTGCACGACCAGCGGCTGCAGTGTCCGGCAATAGATCTTGAGGCGGCGCGCCCGCGGAATCCGACGTTGAACTCTGAACGGCGGCCACACTCCATCCCTGCCGTTCGCATTCGTGCGCAGCCTTGTCGTTCCTGAGGCGGACGAACGTCGAGTGACGCAACAATCCGTCGGGGGTGACTTCGCGGTAGCGAACCTCGCAAACGTGCACCGCATCCGTCCACACGGTTGTGCTCGTCTCGGGAATCTGTTCGCTCTTGAGCGGCTCGCTTCCCGGAGCGTACACGGGTCCCGCGCACAACGGATCCTTCCGCACGATTGGATCGAGCAATCCGTGCAGCTCTTTCAGTAGCGCGTCGTTGAATCCGGTTCCGACTCGCCCCGCGTAGACGAGCGTTCCATCAACCCAATCGGCGAGCTGGAGCGCGCCGAGGTGCGCGCGACTGCCCTTCGGCTTCGTGAAGCCGACGATGACGAAGTCCCCAGTGCGCTCGGCCTTGATCTTGAGCCAATCTCCCGATCGCCCGCCTCGATACCGCGATGCCGATTTCTTGGCGACGATTCCCTCGAGGCCCATCGCCGTCACCTGCTCGAGGAATGCCTCGCCTTCGGTTTCGATGTGATCCAGGTAGCGAAGTGCGCCGAGCTTGGGCACCACTTCCGACAAGAGCTCCTTCCGGCGGAGGAGCGGCAGCGGACGCAGATCATAACCCTCGAATGCGATTAGATCGAATGCGTAGAATGTCGCCGGCAGCTCGACCGCCGCGCGGCGGATTTCCATTTCCGACGAGAGTCGTCCCCGCTGCTGCAGGCGTGAAAAACTCGGAATCCCCTTCGCGTCCAGACAAACGACTTCGCCGTCGATGATGCAATCGTCGAACGGCAGCGCTTTCACGGCGCGCGCGACTTCGGGAAAGACATTGGTGTAATCGTTCCCGTTGCGCGTGAGGAGCAGCGCTTCGCCGTGCGATTTGCTCGCGATCAACCGATAACCGTCGAGCTTGAGCTCGAATATCCAGCCGTCGCGCGTGAACGCCTTGTCGTCGGTCTCGCAGTGCATCGCTTCCACCGATTTCGCATCGACCCGAACACGGACCGCTTTCTCCTCTGCTTCGAGCGCTTCGACGATCTGCGCGCCGGGATTTTCTCCCGTTTTTATTTCTTCGACGGTGAGTCCCGAGAGCACCGATTCGTCGGGAAAAGCGTCGGCTTCCCCGGGCGCCGTCATATAGGCGTCGCGCTCTTTTATCAGCAGCCAATCCCGTTCGGATTTCTTGATCTTCACCAGCGTCCACTTGCCGTGGAGCTTGTAGCCCTTGAGCTCGAACAGGAGCTTCCCCTTTTCCATTCCTTCGCGCCACGGCTCGAGCGGCACCCATTCGCCCCGGTCCCACACGATGACGCCGCCGGCACCATAGTTCCCAGCCGGGATCACGCCCTCGAAGTCTCCGTACTCGAGAGGGTGGTCCTCTACCTTTACGGCGAGACGCTTTTCCGCCTGGTCGTACGACGGCCCCTTTGGTACGGCCCAAGAGCGCAGCACACCATCCATCTCCAATCGCAGATCGAAGTGTAGATTTCGTGCTGCATGCTTGTGCACGACGAAGAGGTTTCCGGGAACGGGCGAGACCGGCCCGAACGGCTCCGGCGTCCGATCGGGAGACCGTTTGGCGCGGTAGCTACTCAGGCTGTCGTTCGGGTCGGCCGAGTTACCTCTTGCGGTCATCCGTGCCCTGCGTGAGGATTGGGATGTTGGCGTTATCCACGTTGGAAATGTTTGTGACGCATACCATAATAAGCCCCGGTACTGCGCGCGCCTACCTTTTTGAGTAATTACCCAT
>DASWBG010000198.1:0-5935 GCA_036390715.1 Gemmatimonadaceae bacterium | reverse complement strand
GCCGGCGGCTTCGCCGACAAGCTGCGAGTCGATCATCGCTTCGCGTTCGAGATCCCGAAGGAGGTGAGCTCCGAGGAGGCGGGTCCGCTGATGTGCGCCGGCGCCACCATGTTCACGCCGCTCGAGGACCACAACGTCAAGGACGGCGTCAGGGTCGGAGTGGTCAGCGTCGGCGGACTCGGCCATCTCGGGATTCAGTTCGCGCGCGCGCGCGGCTGCAGGGTGACCGCCTTCTCGACGTCTCCGACTAAAGAGGCGGAATCGCGGGAAATGGGCGCGTCCGATTTCGTGGTCATGACCGATCCCGACGCCGTCGCGGCTCGGGCCGGAAGTCTCGATTTTCTGCTTACGACCACGCCCGCCGATTTGCCGTGGGACACTCTTATCGGACTCCTCCGTCCCCGTGGCACCCTGTGCGTTGTCGGCCTCCCGGCAAGCGCGATCCAGGTCCAGGCGTTCCCTCTGCTCGCCGGCCATAAGAGCGTCGTGGGGAGCAACACCGGAAGCATCAGCGGAATCAAGTCGATGCTGCGTACGGCGGCAAAAAAAAGCGTACGTCCAATGATCGAGCGCCACGCCATGTCCGACGTCAACACCGCCCTCGATAGAGTCAGGAAGAATCAGGTTCGGTATCGCGCGGTGCTCGTCACATAACAAGAAACGGCGGAGACGCGGGGCTGACGTGATCGCGGATCGCGTCGTCTGGCGGGACCGCGTCAATAATGAAACCGTGCCTGCAAGAAATCCACTCGGTCGTCGCTGACGAGATAGACCAGTCGGTCTTCACCTGTGATGCGTCGAGACCAGATATTCGGGCCCATCTGCCTGAGGTGCTCGGGCTTGCCGATGCCGGAGAAAGGGTCGCGCATCACTGCATCGATCAGATCAAAAACTCGTAGCGCTGTCTTTCTGTTGGTATCGACCCACCAGCGCAGGTCCTCGAGGCACTCGGGCTCGATCACCAGAGATCGCGTTTTGCGTGGCGGACTGCTGCGGTGACCTGATCGGGTCATGCCGCGGCGACAGCCCTATTTGTCTTCGTCGAGGCCGAGCTGCGTCCGCAAATCCTCGAGGGCGATCGACTTCGTGTTACCACGCAGCGCCCGCTGCAGAGCAGTAAGAAGTCTGGCGGCGTTCCGGGGTGATCGCAGCAGGTGCGCCGTTTCACGAAGACCTTCCAACTCCTCGGCGGGAAGGATTGCCATTGCCTGATGACCTCGACGCTCCACAATCAGCGGCTCCTGGGAGTTTTCGACCCTATCCCAAATGTCAGCGAGATTTTGTCTGAGATGGCTGTATGTCGTGGTACCCATTCAATGCCTCCCTAACCGGTCACTTCGCACTTGTACAAGTTTACTGTACAATTAAGACGCGCGAATTTCAAGGAGGCAACAGGCGCGCGAGGATTCTGCCTCGCATGGCGATGGCTCGTCTTGACCTCGAGGAGGAACCGGTCTATGGTGGCTCACCGATAATCGCACAATGACGACCTCGCACTATCGACAGCTCGACGAATCGAAGATCGTCGCCACTCTCACTGCGTTGCGGGATCGCATCGAGACACAGTTTCCGGATTCCGGTCTGGGGAGGGTCGCCGATGAGTTGATAGCCGTCGCCAGCGAGGTGACCGACTGCGCCGATTACCTCAACTCTCCCAATTGGCCGATACGTATTTTCGCCGCGTTGTTGATTGCGGGGATGATCGTAGTGCTATATCTGGCCAGTCCTCCGCTCGACCTTCCCACCGGGGCGCACAAATTCTCTGGCGTGCAGTCGATCGCCGCCGTCCTCAACATCGTCGCGATCGTCGGTGTGGCTGTCCTCTTCCTCCTTCGGCTCGAGACCAACTTGAAGCGCAGGCGGGCGCACGGGGTTCTTCATGAATTGCGAAGCCTCGCCCATGTCATCGACATGCATCAGTTGGCCAAGGATCCCGCCGGGCGGCGTTTGCCCGAGCCAGAAATAACGGAGAGTCCCAAGGGGGCGATGAGTCCGGCCTCACTCGGTCGCTACCTCGATTACTGCACCGACCTTCTTTCGTTGACTGGCAAACTGTCAGCACTGTTGGTTCAACGCTTCAAGGACGACGCCGTGTTGGGCGAAGTGAACGAGATCGAAGCGCTCACGAGCGCGCTCTCGGGAAGGATCTGGCAGAAGATCCAACTCCTGGAAGGTGCGCGTACGACGTGAGACTCCGTTTTCCGCATCCGCTCACTTTGCTGGTCGGATTCATCGCGCTGGCGACGGTGATGAGTTACGTCCTCCCCGCCGGACAATTCGATCGACGCGACGATCCGGCGACGGGGCGCAGGGTCGTAGTCGCCGGAACCTACCACGCGGTTCCGCAGGCGCCCGTCACCCCGTTTCAGGCCGCTGTCGCGATTCCCAAGGGCATGGCCGCCGCAGCGCCGGTGATCTTCCTCGTTTTTTTGATCGGCGGCGCGTTCGGCGTGGTGGACCAGACAGGAGCGCTGCGCCGAGGTGTCTCCTGGATGGTGCAGCGTCTCGAGCATCGCGAGCTCCTCGTGATTCCGATCGTTTGTCTGGCATTCGGAACCGCCGGCACGCTCGACAACATGCACGAAGAGATCATTCCGCTCGTGCCGGTGCTCGTCCTTCTCACGACACGATTGGGATTCGACCAAGTCGTTGCCGCAGCCGTGAGCATGGGCGCGGCCGGTGTGGGCTCCGCCTTCAGCCCGATCAATCCGTTTCAGGTGGGAATCGCGCAGAAGCTCGCCGGCATTCCATTGCTTTCGGGGTCCGGCTTCAGGCTAATCTTTCTTGCACTGGCAATGGCGCTATGGATTGCGGGCGTCAGCCGATACGCGCGAGCGACTCGCACCGCGCGCACGAGCGAAAGCAAGGAGGAGGAACAGCCGCTCGACATCCGCGACCGCCTCGTGCTGATCTCCATCCTCGTCACGTTCACGATTTTCATCATCGGTGTGATGAGATATGGGTGGGACTTCGATCAAATGTCCGCGCTTTTCTTCATCATGGGTGTCGTCGTCGGGCTGATCGGCAGACTCGGTGTAAACCGCACGGCGGACGCATTCATGGAAGGCTTTCGATCGATGGCGTTCGCGGCAATGTTGATCGGATTTGCGCGCGCGATCTACGTGGTAGCCGAACAGGGGCAGATCATCGACACGATAGTGAACGGTCTGTTCGCGCCGCTATCGCATTTCCCGGTGGGTGTCGCCGCGGCTGGGATGATGGTGACGCAATTTCTTGTTCACTTCCCCGTACCAAGCGTGACTGGGCACGCAGTGCTGACACTTCCGGTGCTGGTTCCTTTGTCGGATCTCCTTGGGCTGCATCGACAGGTGACGGTGCTGACCTACCAGTACGGCGGTGGATTGTGCGACATCGTCGCTCCGACCAACGGCGGGACGATGGCGATTCTGGCGGCGGCGAAGATTCCGTACGGAAAATGGATTCGGTTTCTCGCGCCGATTTACGCGGGACTGTTTTTGCTGGGGCTCGTCGCGGTCGGGATAGCGATTGTCATTGGGCTATCGTGACGAGGGAAACCGCTTCACTTGTGGGATGTCTTCAACTCTTCGAACCAGTTTTCGACGACGACGAGCGTGTCGGGTGCGCCGGGATGTAGTAGTCGAACGGTGAGGAGGCGCTGGTCGTCGGACGCTACGGCGTGGCCCCGTTACGGGAATTTCTGGCGGCGAACCGGGTCAGGACTCTGAGAAAGAATTGATAGGATCAATGGCGACGTAAGGAGACTATCTCCACCCCGTCCAGCCGGGACCGCGAACGACACGACCGGGGAGTGCACCCGTGTGCTCCCCATTCCGGAGAACCTGCACACCATTCACGAAGACGTCGCGCACGCCCGTCGAGTACTGATGCGGTTTCTCGAACGTCGCGTGGTCCTGAATCTTGTTCGGGTCGAAGATGACGATGTCGGCGTAGTATCCGGGAACGAGTTTGCCGCGGTCGCGCAACTTGAGATTCTCCGCTGGAAGAGCGGTCAATCTCCTGATCGCTTCCCGCATCGGCAAGATCTTCTCGTCGCGCACGTACCTGCCGAGGAGACGCGCGAAGTTACCGTACGCTCTCGGATGCGCGTTCGATTTTAGGAACACACCCTCCGGTGCATACGATCCCTCGTCGGAGCCGAAGCTCACCCACGGCAGCTGGAGTTGTCGACGCACGTTGTCTTCCGACATCAGAAAGTAGACGGTCCCCACCCGACTGCCATCCTGAATCACCAGATCCATCGCCGTTTCTTCCGGCGATTTCCCGCGCATGCGCGCTACCTCGGCCAGCGTTTTTCCAGTGAGATACTTCAGCGAATCGGCTTTGAACGCGATGAGAAGGATTCTGTCGGGTGAGCCAACTCCAACGAAGAAGTTCTCCCATTTGTCGGTCGGCGTGCGCATTTCCTGCGCGACGCGGGCACGGATCGCGGGATCCTTCAGGCGCGCCGCCCACGCCTTGTAGCCACCTTCCTGCACCCACGGCGGCATCGACGCATCGAGACCGGTGGCGCCGGCGATGTAGGTGTACATGTCGGCTGTGATGTGGAGTCCGCTGGAGCGCGCTTGCTCGATCTTGGCGATCGCCGACTCGAGCTTTCCCCAATTCGGCTGACCGGCCGCCTTCAGATGGTAAATCTCCGCCGGAACGTCGGCTTCACGGGAGATCGTGATCAGCTCATCGATCGCCTCCAGAAGACGTGCGCCCTCACTCCGCATGTGGGAGATATACATCCCGCCGTAGGGTGCCACCGCTTTCGAGAGCGCGATGAGCTCGTCGGTTTTGGCGTAGAATGCCGGCGCGTAAATGAGCGCGGAGGCGACCCCCATCGCCCCTTCATCCATCGCCTGTCGAGCGAGCGCCTGCATGCGCTGCAACTCTTCGGGAGTAGGCGGACGGTCCGCGTACCCGATCTCGTGCACGCGCAAACTCGTGGCACCGACGAACGACGCGACGTTCGGGGAGATGCCTTTCTTCACGAGGTAGTCGAGGTACTCGCCGAGCGTGGTCCACGTAACCTCGTACTTGATGTCGCCTTGGTCGGCGATCATCTCCTCCCGCATCTTCTCCGTGAGCGGGCCCATCGACGAGCCTTCACCCATTACCTCGAGCGTCACGCCCTGTCGGATGTCTCCCTGACCGCGGCCGTCCTGAATCAGGGATTCATTCGCCCAGCTGAGCATGTTGATGAATCCCGGAGCGACGGCCATTCCACGCGCATCGATCTCGAGCTTCGCGCTCGGCATCGAGATGTCGCCTGTGACTCGGATTCGATCGCCAATGATTCCCACATCGCCGACGTACGGCGCGCCGCCGCGCCCGTCGTAGATGGTGCCGCCGCGGATGACGACGTCGTAAACCGTATTCTGCGGTGACTGGTGGACGCAGGAGAGAGCGGCCAGCAGCACCAAATACTTCGAGTGATGCGTCATGTGACCTCAATAACCCGCTGCTGAGCGGATGAAAGTCCGTCTGCTGCGACCCTTCGCTCGTGTGGCGCTAGGATTTCATGGAGACAGGTTGCTTATCTCGGCCACGATCATCCACCGCCCACCGACATTCTTCCAGACGTTGAGGTAGGTCCCGCTCGATTTCACCGGCGGCTTTCCCTTCGGCCCATCCACGGTTTGGGTGACGGTGCCGTAGTCCCATGCCATCGAATGGTCGTTGGAGAACTTCACGCCTCCGCTCTGGAAGGTGACGTCGCGCGGGTTGCTCTTCACCGCCTCGGTATAGGCCTTTTGCAGGTCGGCGGTGCCCTTTGTCACCTTGGTTCCAAGCGACACCACATCGGGGTCGTAGTACAACATCACCGAATCGACATGCTTCGTCAGCATCCCGCGAACGAATGCGGAGTCGTTGGCGAGGATCTGCGCGCTGGCTGCTTTCTCGTCGAAAGACGTCGTCGCGGTACTTGAGGCTGTTGCCGAATCGG
>DASWBG010000197.1:0-6349 GCA_036390715.1 Gemmatimonadaceae bacterium | reverse complement strand
AGCCCCTCCTGAAGCCAGGATGGAAGTGTGGTGTCCTTTTCCTTGACCGCGCCTGCCGTCACAATAGTCCCGCCTCCGCGAAGCTTATGTAGCGTCCCCTTCCGATAATAACGTGATCCTGCACGGGTATGTCGAGTACTTTCCCCGCCTGTACGAGCTGTTCTGTTACTACCCTGTCGTCGGGCGAGGGTGTCGGGTCCCCGCTCGGGTGATTGTGGACGAGGATGATCGCCGCCGCCCGCTCGGCGATCGCTTCCCGGAACACCTCACGCGGATGAACGAGCGACGAATTGAGCAGGCCGCGGGTTACCGTGATGTCGCGCTCGAGCCGGTGCTGCGAGTCAAGTACCGCGACGTGGAACTCCTCGACCGGGAGATCTTCGAGTCGCTGCGCGAAGATCTCGTACACATCGCGGGGCCAGCGAACCGGCGCTCCCTCCTGCCGCTCCTCTGCCGCCATTCGCCTTCCCAGCTCGAGCGCGGCGTGAATGCCAACCGCACGAGCCGTTCCTACTCCCCTGACGCTCGTGAGAGTCGCCACGGGCTGCGTCGCCAGCAACCTCAACGATCCTCGGCAGCTGGAAAGAATCTCCTGACCTATTCCTAGCGCGGAGCGGCCTTCGGATCCACTACCAAGAAGAATAGCCAATAGCTCGCTCGAGCTCAAAGCATGCGCCCCATGACTGCGCAGTCGCTCCCGCGGCCTCTCGGCAGCCGGGAGCTCTCGTATCGTCAGTGACATCTCGACCTCCATACGTGCGAATTCGAGATTCTCGTCGGGGAGCTGCGCGCGGACGGCACCGCACAGATACAAGCATCATCGGGACGCTGCCGATACAGCGTGCATCCCATTCGATGCCACCATCTCCAGGCTCGAGCTGAGCGCGGCTTCATGACTCCGGCCGCTCCCACTTACGCGACTCGCCGGATCGAAACAACGCGTCTATCACAGCCATGTTTCCTATCGCGTCCTCGAGGGAAACAGGGACGCTGCCGACGCCGCGAATCGCTTCCGAAAAGCGATCCGCCTGGAGCGTGTACGGGTTGACCGGCGGAAACGCGATCGTCTCGATCCCACTGCCCGCCCAATCGCTACCGTCATCGACGAAGACCCGATACTCGTCAAACGGAGGGGCGCTGAATGGAATCCGGGCGCCAATGCGTCCTGTCGTTCCGAAGATCTGCATTGTCTGGTACGGCACGAGTTGCGTGGCGCAACTGAACGTCGCCTGCCCTCTCTCGAAGCGAAGCAGTCCAGACGTCAACCGATCGACCTTCATGTCCGGATCACGCTCGATCAATCCGATTACCTCGGTCGGCTCAGCGCCGAACAGCCACCGCGAAATCGTTATCGGATAGCAGCCAACATCCATCAGCGCGCCGCCGCCCCATTCCACGCGACTGCGGATGTCGTCCGGGTCGCGGCGATAGTAACTAAAATGCCCGGCGATCAGGCGCAGCTCGCCGATCCGTCCGGACGCGATGATCTCTTTCACTTTGAGCCATTGCGGATGCGTCCGGACCATGAACGCCTCGGCGATCTGGACCCCGGTCCTGTCACGAGCCTCGAGCAGCTCGCGCGCTTGACGCGCAGTCAACGCGATTGGCTTCTCGCACAGCACGTGCTTCCCCTGCTCGGCCGCACGAATCGACCACGGCACGTGCAGATGATTGGGCAACGGATTGTAGATAGCCTCGATGTCGGGATCGTCGATCAGTTCCTGATACGAGCCGTACGCCCGGGGAACGCCCAAGTCGCTCGCGGCCGCCCGCGCCTTTGCAATGTCCCGTGACGCAATGGCGACCACCTGTGCCAGCACGCTTTTCTGCATGCTGGGAATGACTTTCTTCGCGATATTGGCGGTGCCGAGTATCCCCCAGCGAACCGGCGCGATTCGCTTGTCGGTCACGTCGCTTTTATGACCTTTCGCACCGTATGGACGCTCCCGGCTATTAGCGTAGTTGGCCCACAGCTCCCCGCCTTAGTTCTGTGTATGTCTACGGACGGCGCCGCGATCTCAACCTAGAGATTCGCGCCGTGGCACTTCTTGAACTTCTTCCCTGACCCACAAGGACATGGGTCGTTCCGCCCGACGTTGCTCCAGTCCGCGGAGCCGCCCGACACCCCGGGCACACCGGGAACTCCGCCGAGTGCCCCGCCAGCCATCGCCTTGCTCAGTGAGGAGCTCTTTCCGCCGATGTGGACCGTCGGCTCGGGACGCACCGCGGTTCCCCTCTTCGGCGCTTCCGCCGGTGCGATGTCCAGCGTCGCATCGGTCCCCTCTTCGCCGTCCGCGGCCACTTCCTCGAGGACACCGAGCGCGTTGAACTGCTTCTTGCGCGGCTTCGGCGCCCGCTCTTCGCCATTCCCGTCCAGGTCCGGACCGCTCAGGAACATCGGCGGCGGCGGCGCCGGCCGCTCCTCGTAGGTAATCTGGGCGCGCAGGAATCTCTCGGTGAACGTGTTCTGGATGTCGTCCATCAGATCCACGAACATGCTGTACGCCTCGTGCTTGTATTCGATGAGCGGATCCTTCTGGCCCCACGAGCGGTAGCCGATTGCGTTGCGAAGCTGATCGAGGTCGTAGAGATGATCTTTCCACTTTTCGTCCAGCACGTGCAGCATGACAATGGCGAGAAGCAGCCCGGCGTCCTGTCCGAGACTCAGCACCTTGTCCTCGAATGCCTTCCGGCCCGCCTCGACGGCGCGCTGCCTCGCCTCCTCTTCGCTCCCGGGGAGCGATCCATCTTCGAACCCGGGAACGGCCAGCATGTAGTGCATCAGAAGGTCCTGACGCACCAGCGCGAAATCCCATTCCTCCTGCGAGTCAAATTCACCGAGCATGTTCTCGACGCGCTTGGCGACGCCCTTCTCGACCATCTTCTGCGCTTCGGCCTTGAGTTCCTCTCCACCCTCGAGCGCGAACGACCGCAGCGAGTAGATCACTTCACGCTGCTGATTCATGACGTCGTCGTACTCCAGGAGCCGCTTGCGTGACTGGAAGTTCTGGAGCTCGACGCGCTTTTGAGCCTGCTCGATCGACCTAGTGATGAGCGAGTGGGTGAGCATCTCGCCCTCTTCCGCTCCCATTCGGTCCATCAGCTTGGCGATGCGGTCGGAGCCGAAGAGACGCATGAGATCATCTTCGAGCGACAGGAAGAACTGCGACGCGCCCGGATCTCCCTGACGGCCGGCACGACCACGGAGCTGACGATCGATGCGTCGCGACTCGTGGCGCTCGGAGCCGATGATGTGCAGACCGCCCCACTCGACCACATCGACGAGTTGGTTCTCCGCATCCTTGCGCTGAGACGGCTTCGATTCGGTGACGCCGGGTCCGAGCTTAATGTCCGTTCCGCGGCCAGCCATGTTGGTCGCAATCGTAACCGCGCCAGGCTGGCCCGCCCCGGCAACAATTTCTGCTTCGCGCTGGTGGTACTTGGCGTTGAGGACGTTGTGCGGAATTCCAGCGCGCTTGAACATACGCGCCAGCGTCTCCGACACTTCCACGCTCACCGTGCCCACGAGTACCGGGAAGCCGAGCTCGTGCAGTCGCTGCGTTTCCTCGAGGATCGCGTTGTACTTCTCGCGTCGCGTCTTGTAGACGAGGTCCTGCCTGTCGTCCCGGATAACAGGCCGGTTGGTTGGGATCACCGAGACGCCGAGCTTGTAGATCTGGTGGAACTCCGTCTCTTCAGTCTCTGCGGTTCCCGTCATGCCAGACAGCTTTTCGTACAGGCGGAAATAGTTCTGGATCGTGATGGTGGCGAGAGTCTGCGTCTCGCCTTTCACCTGCACGCCTTCCTTTGCCTCGACGGCCTGGTGCAAACCCTCCGACCAGCGACGACCGTGCATGGTGCGCCCGGTGAACTCGTCGACGATCAGCACCTGACCTTCCTGCACGACGTAGTTCACATCTCGCTCGAACAACGCGTGCGCGCGTAGCAGCTGGTGAACGATGTTCAACCGCTCGCTCTTGGCCGCGTAGTCTCGGTTCAGCTTGTTGCGCGCCTCGAGCTTTTCCGCCGGCGTCATGTCGGGATCGTGATCGATCGCGTGCACCTCCTGCGACAGATCGGGCAGCACGAATTCGTCGTGCGCCTCGGGCGACATGAAATCGACACCCGCGTCGGTGAGGTGAACCGTGTGCCCCTTCTCGTCGAGGACGTACAGCAGATCTTCCTCGATGTCACGGTACTGCTGTTTGTTCGCGGGAAGCCGCCGATCCGCGATGTGCTGGAGCTCCATCTTCTGGACCAGCTGCTTGGCGCCCGTCTCCTGAAATACCTTGAGCAGCCGCTTGTTCTTGGGTCCACCGAGCTGGGCCTTGTAGAGATTGAGCGCTGCCGCGTCGTTGTCACCCGCTTCGAACGCCTTCTCGCCGGCCGCAACGAGACCGTTGACGAAATCCGACTGGCGCCTCACCAGGCGCGATACCGCCGCGTTGTGCACCGCGTATTCCGCATCGCTCTCGTTTCCGACTGGTCCCGAGATGATGAGCGGTGTGCGCGCTTCGTCGATGAGCACCGAGTCCACTTCGTCGACGATGGCGTAGATGTGGGCGCGCTGGACTCGCTGCTCCAGCGACTGAACCATGTTGTCGCGCAGATAGTCGAAGCCGAACTCGTTATTGGTGCCGTACGTGATGTCGCACTCGTATGCGGCACGGCGCTCCAGCGTCCCCGGCTCCGTGTCGTCGATGCAGCCGACGGTGAGCCCGAGGTATTTGTAGACGTGCCCCATCCACTCCGAGTCGCGGCGGGCGAGATAGGAGTTGACGGTGATCAGGTGCGCTCCCTTGCCTGGCAGCGCGTTGAGATAGAGCGGCAGCGTGGCGACGAGTGTCTTTCCTTCACCGGTCGCCATCTCGGCGATGCGCCCCTGGTGCAGCTGGATGCCACCCATCAGCTGCACGTCGTAGGGCACCATGTTCCACTCCATCTCCTGCCCTGTGACCATGACTTTGGTCCCGAGCAGTCGGCGCGCCGCCTCTCGCACGGTCGCGAACGCCTCGGGAAGGAGCTCGTCGAGCACGTCGGCGATGGCGCCACGAAGCTCGGCTTCCGCGCCACCGCGTCCATCGACGCCGCTCAACTCGTTGTCTATTTCATCACGCGCTGCCGGGTCGGGCGTGATCCGCTTCTGTTCCCTCAGTGCCGCGATGCGGGTCTCGATGTCGCTCGTGCGCTCGCGGATTCGCGCGCGAAACTTCTCGGTCTGGCCGC
This sequence comes from Gemmatimonadaceae bacterium, assembly GCA_036390715.1. Taxonomy (GTDB): domain Bacteria; phylum Gemmatimonadota; class Gemmatimonadetes; order Gemmatimonadales; family Gemmatimonadaceae; genus UBA4720. Next base: position 1,123 of record DASWBG010000197.1, on the reverse strand, counting down.
GAAGCTCGTCCTCGGAGACAGTCTGCAAGCGGGCGTACTGCTCGTTCACTTCGTCGACGATCGGTTGAACGCGCTTGCGCTCCCGATCGTGGCGAGTTCCGAACACATTGCTCAGCAGCCCTGTCAACGCCATGTACCTGTCTTCCTCAGGCGGAAACGTTCCGCCTCAACGATAGAGCCCTCGCGCGTCGATGAATCGTTCGACGCTCTCGGGCACAAATCCCTTGATTGATTTTCCAGCACGAAGGCGCTCTCTGACCTCCGTCGATGATACGTCGACACGTCGCGTCGAAACCATTACCACGCCCGGCGCGACGGGCTCGATTCCCGAACTTGCCGGAGCGGCTCTTCGCACCACTGCGACAGTCGCCAGCTCGCGGATCCGCGCTGGGTTCCGCCACTGCTCGAAGCCCGCGAGCAAGTCCTCCCCAAGCAGAAGAAAGAGTTGCGCAGCCGGATGCCTCTCCGACAAATGCTCCAACGTATCAACGGTGAAAGATAACCCCTTACGATTGATTTCTGCGTCGTCGATGATGTAGTTGGCGTCGTCGGCAACGGCCAGGCGAAGCATCTCGAGGCGGTCTTGCCCAGAGGCCACCGCAGGCGCGTCGACCTTGAACGGCTGGACGCCTGTCGGCACGAAGATCAGCCGATCGAGCTTGAGCGCTTCGCGGGCATCGGAGGCCACCAGCAAGTGGCCGACGTGGGGCGGATCGAACGTGCCCCCGAACACCCCAATGCGCACGGACTACGTCGCCGGCGTCGCGGGCGCTGGACCGCACGTCTTCAGGACTTCGCGGTCGTTCGGATAGGCCTTCCGCATGGCGTCGCACAGCTCACGCGCGTCCTCGGTGTACCTGATCGCACGATAGGCTTCGTGCAATCTCAGGTATGCGTCCCTCGTTTTCGGGGCATTCGGATGCAGCCGGATCACGTCCTTGAAGTAGATGATCGCTGAATCGAACGCCTTCCGCTTGAGATAGAGGTAACCCGTATCGTAATCCTTTTCCGCGAACCACTCGTCGAGCTTGTCGAGCTCCTTCTTGGCGAGCGGGACATACCGTGAATCAGGAAAGCTGCCGAGGAGCGACTCGAACGCGGTTTGCGCGCTCTTGCCATAGGT
>DASWBG010000196.1:0-16356 GCA_036390715.1 Gemmatimonadaceae bacterium | reverse complement strand
GGCATGGCTTCAAGTTCGCGAGCGCGATCGGCGAGCTGCAGGCTGATCTTCTCACGACCGGGAAGTCCCGATTCGACCTGGCTCCATTCCGAATAAAAAGGTGGCCCACCGATCAGGATCGAGCTGGTGAGCCAACTTCGCGCTCGTGACAACGGTCGCGCGCAGACTGCCTACGACAGGGATCAGCGGACCAGAACTGCATCCTCGACTGTGGGATTACGGTCGGTGTGAGTGAACCTGACGATCGTGGTCCCTGGAGCCACCGCGAGAAATCGAAAGCGCTGCGTCGGGCCGGCAGGAACGCATGGGCACACACCCGCCATATCTCGAAACTGCACCGCGGATGACGACAGATCCGGAGGGCTCGAGTATTCTCCGGGTCCGATTGTCTGGAGCGTCACACTGAACTCAAACCCTGCGGGAACAGTGAAAGTGCGACTGGTATCTCCTGTAATTGAAATGCCGACTGGATTGTCACTGCCGCACGCAACAACGAATGCGATGACAATGATCGAAGCCAGGTATCTGAGAGAGCCGCTCCTCTCTACCGACAGAGTTACTGGCATTTGTGCACCTCCGATCGCTCAGTGAATTCGACGTTCCCTCTTATAGGAAGTCGAGCAATGTCGACTGGCTGCGTGAACGCCGCTGTAACGATGCAGCTGAGGGGCGAAATTGAGCGGATAGTTACGCTGATTCCGCCATTGGCGACCTCGGTAGCCCCGTCGATCAAGATGGCATAACCGCCACTCGAACGAGCACCAAGTGCCGCGACAAGAATCATCTCGTGTGAGAAGTCGACGGCAGGTGCAGGAGGAACCTCGGAGTCTCCGAACCAGACTTTCTTCCATACGATCTGCCAGGTAACCGGGTCGCGGATAACAATGCGATCCGGTTTGTCGAGCCCGCTGTAAAAGGCAAATGGGTAAGGGTCCGATCGCAGGCGGACGATTGGGATCCTCGCGCCGGGTTCACCCGGCGGAGAGGCGCTGTCGGAGCAAGCACCTACTCCCAGGACCACGAGAGAGACACCGCCAAGCACATACGCATACAAGGTTTGCTTCATGATCACCTCCGGTTGGAAAATCATGCAGCAGCATTCGCGCCGCCCTATCCCTTAGAACTCAAGCGTAGAGATGTACTGGTAATCGCGCCTGGCACTGTCGAGCGGCGTGCCCGGATACGACTCCTGTTCGACATAGAGTACCTTGTCGTCGATGTGATCTATGTTGGCAAAGAGTCGCTTGAAATCGATGACACCTTTGCCGAGGTCCGTATCGTGGTCAGCGCCAATCGCCGGAACGTCCTTGATGTGAAAGAGCCAGTAGCGTGAGCCATATCGCTTCAGGTAATCGAAGGGATCACCACCGGCTTGCGCGAGGTTCCCCGTGTCGAGCTGCAGGCGTACGTAAGCGGGGTCAGTCCGTTCGGCGAGCACGTCGTACGGAACGACGCCGTCAATCTTCCTGAAATCGATGGACTCGTCGTGAAAGGCGATGCGAATACCGCTCGGGAGCGCACGGCGTCCCGCGTCATTGAGTCGGTCGGCCCAATGGCGGTAGTCGTCGAGAGTCGGTTTGTCGGTCGGAAGGCTGGCGAGGACGAGGTACTGGTGGCCGAGTATCTTCGCGTTCTCGATCTGGCGATCGAGATCGTTGAACGACTCGCCGCTCAGATGCGTGGATGGCGCACGCAAGCCGTTCCTGTCGAGAACGGCTCTCAATTGTGCCGGCGGCATCCCGAAATTGTTCATCGAGCTGAGCAGCTCGACATCCTTGTAACCGATCTGTGCGATATTGACGAGCGTGCGCTCGAGATCACGCCGGGCATCATCACGCAGTGTGTAGAGCTCGATCCCCACGCGACGGAGACGGCGTGGAGTCGCAGTCATGCTGCCTGTTCTCGGGGTGCAGGCCAGCTGCGGCGCAACAGCCGCGAGCCCGAGAGCCGAAAGGAATGTGCGTCTGTTCATAGCAGCACTCGATCCATGGGTCGCACGGTCATGCAAAATCCTCCATGATTTGGGTTGTTGAAGCGTGGCGATTCTACCGGGTAAAGCATATTGTTTGTTGCGAACAAATGACAGACTGACGTACTGGCGGGCGGAAAACATCACTCCAGGAGTCGCCATGACGAAGAGCAATTTCTCGCGACGTGAATTTCTCGAAGTGAGCGCGGCCGCCGCGGGTGGGTCGCTCGCGGCGAAAAACATTCTTCTGACTCCGGAACCGCTCGAGGCCTTCCCAAGACGCCCCGCTCCCAGCGACACTGTCCGCTTCGGCATGATTGGGGTCGGCATGCAAGGCTCCGGGCTGCTCGGCACATCGATCACGATCCCGGGAGTCGAATGTGCCGCGGCTGCTGATCTCTACGACGGCCGGCACACACTCGCCCGGGAAATCGTGCGCCCAGATTTGCCGGTCACGCGACGCTATCGCGAGCTTCTGGACAACAAAAACATCGACTGCATCGTAGCGGCGGTGCCCGATCACTGGCACCGGCAGGTTGTCATCGATGCGGTGAGCGCGGGGAAGGACATCTACTGCGAGAAGCCGATGTCCCACAGCGCAGCCGACGGCGTGGCGATGGTCGATGCCGCGCAGAAGAGCGGCCGCATCGTGCAGATCGGCTCGCAGCGCGTCAGCTCCCAGATTTGCGCGAAGGCGCGCGACATGATTTCGCAGGGTATGCTCGGCGATCTCATGCTCGTGGAAGGATGGATGGGCCGCAACGATCCAACCGGAGCGTGGGAGTATCCGCCGCCTTTCGACCTCTCTCCTCAGACTCTGGATTGGGATACATGGCAGGGCAATGTCCCCAAGCGGCCGTTCAACCCTCTGGTTTTCGCGCGCTGGCGCTGCTGGAAGGAATACGGTACCGGAGTCGCGGGAGATCTGCTCGTGCATCTGATCAGCGGCATGATGTTCATGCTTGGAATCAATGAGGCGCCGAAGCAGGCGTCTGCCGTCGGGGGGATCCGCCACTGGAAGGACGGTCGGAACATGCCGGACGTGCACTCCACCGTTTACTACTACGGCGATCTCCCAGTCTACATGCGGCTCAATCTCGCGACCGAAATGCCGGAGACGTATCGGATTCAGGGGTCAAAAGGACTTCTGGAGGTGACCGGAAACACCGTCACGTTCTCCCCACAGACCGGGGAAGACTCCTACCCGAGCTACTACACGGGCAGCTTCCCGCGCGCGATGCGCGAGGAGTATATGAAAAAATGGCACCAGGAGAACGACGCGAGACTGGCGCGCGAGGCGATGGCGGAGACTTCACTCACTTTCAGCGGGCCCCACTTCGACGACATCAGGCCGCATCTCACGAATTACTTCAATGCGGTGCGATCCCGGAAACCGGTGGTCGAGGACGTGGTGTTTGGTCATCACGCCGCGCTGGCGTGTCACATGGCGAACGAGTCGTATTTCCGGAAGACGGGAGTCACCTGGGACGAAGCCTCAAAGACCATCAAGGGCTGACACGGGCTACGGAGAGAATGACTGCGCTCGAGCTACAGCTCACGCGTTTCCGTCGAGGTAATCTCGCAGCCACTGCCTGAGCGAGGCGAATTCCATCTTGCGTCGCTGAATCTGTTCCGGTTTCTCGCCGAGCCAGGCAATGAGCGTCTCGTTCTCTCCATGGGCCCAGCTCTCCAGAATCTTCAGCTCCAGTCCGCTGAAGTACTGAGCTGCGTCACCGCTTTGCCAATCGGCTTTGGTGCGCCGCTCGAGGCGAGTCGCAAGCTCCATCACTTCTGCTCGTTGATCAGTAAGGGCGCGCTTCCACTCATCGGCATTGGGAAACGAAGCCGCTATCTGAGTGCGTTCTCGCTTCGCTTTTGCCTTGGCCTCCGCGAGAGCTTTTTCATTGGCGGGGAGTTGCTCCGCCACCCATTCGGGGATCCGCTCCATCGCCTGCTCTAACGCCGCTCCGGCCCAGTTGAGAGCGGCAATGCCGTCTCGAATCACGCCTGGATAATCGCTCGGAAGCATTGATACGGCGCTACGCTGTGCTGCGATCGCCGGCGGACTGGTTGGAATTGCCGCCGATGCGACTCAGAAGGAAACCTGCGCCGAACATGACCGCTCCGACTACGAGTGAGCCGAGCGCGACTGTGGTCATCTCCGGCAGCTGCAGACGGGTGGCGCCGCCCTGCCTGGCGAAAAACGCGAGGACGACGATGACTGTACCAAACGACAACAGAATCCCGCCGACTCCCATCAAACCTGCAGAAAACCCTGAACGCATCGAATCCTCGGTTGTGCACGATTACCCTGATCAGTAATCGTAGTCGCTACGCAATCCTTCCGCGAGTCACCGATCACTGAAGTGTACTCATTGTCTATTGTGCTCAATGCTTCGTCTGAATGTCGGACCACCGGTCTTTTGTCTCTTGTTCCGTTGTCTCTTCGATCCGTGTCGCGATCGTCCACGGTGCGCGGCTCGTCAGAGTCGGCCATTCGCTCTCGATCATTACCATCGCGGGGCCGATCGTCACCAATGCATGCGCCACCGTTCCGTCGGGGCCCGGCCGGCGGAGGCGCTCGACCGCGCCGAACGTGTCCGCGCAGAACTCGATCATCGCGGCTGGGTCCAGGCACACCAATCTCGGGATGACGACTGACGCGCCGTCGGGAATGCCTTTCACCTTATTGGGCGCTTTCCCCCATGAATGCAGCAAGGCTTCTCACTGCCTGCGAGCGGACTCGTTTCCTTACGAAACCTGACCAACCAAGCAACCATCCTGTCGGTCCGAGCGCTTGACGCGCCCAATTCCAGAAATTGAACCTGTCGCGGTGCCGGATGATCAACCCGTCTCGAAACTCGAAGTGGGCGTCGATCCTGTTGTGAACTTGGCGGCCGGTAGGTGAGAACGTGTACCGTGCCTCCCAATGGGCGCGTCCGCTGGAATCATCGGCTTCGATGTCACGGAATTCGACCCTCAGATCTTTGCCGCGCTCGCAGAGCATCTGCCACATCCCCACCGCCCGGGCGCCATGGAGATCGGTGAAAACCTCATCCGAAAACGTGACGGCCGGATGGTAGCAGGCGGCCATTCCACGAGCGTCGCGTCTTCCGAAAGACGTGTAGAAGCTGCGTATCAGCTCGACGTTTGGCTGCACGATTCCTTCAGCTTCGCTCTTCTCTTGTCGCACTGCCAGTCCCCGGCTACCATTTAGCAATGTGCCGCGAGGGCGGCCAACGGTCCGCGTAAAGGGTTCAACCCGCCCCTGCGTTTCTTACATAACCTTCTATTCCTCGCCCAGGTTGCGGACACGGGCATGAAAGGATTCGCGCCTTTCGAAGGAATGGAGGTGTCTCATGTCCGATCAGGCCCACGGGTCTGCGTCCGCATCGTTGTCACTGCCGGACGCTCCGAACCTGGAGTGGCTCCGCAAGCAAGCGAAGCGCGCCTTCGATGAGCTGAAGAAATCGAATCCCGACGCGAAACTTGCCGATGCGCAGTTCGATCTGGCCAAGCAGTACGGGTTCTCGAGCTGGCGAGCGCTCAAGGCGCACATCGATTCCCTGACGGTAGATGGTCAACTGTTCGACGCGGCGAAAAAAGGTGACGTTGGCGCGCTGACGGCGCTGCTCGACAAACACCCCGAGAAACTGTACATCCGCGACCAGCCGTACGAGCACACGCTGTTGCACGCAGCGGCTTTCGCCGGGCACCTGGCCGCAGTGGACCTGCTGCTGAGACGCGGCCTGGACGTGAACGCACGGGAGAAGGGGGACAATACCTATCCGATTCACTGGGCGGCCGCGGCGGGTCACCTCGACGTCGTGCGGCGGTTGGCTGATGCGGGCGGTGACGTCGTCGGTCGCGGCGACGACCACGGGTTGGAAGTCATCGGCTGGACAACCTGTTGGGATGGTGGCGATGACGCCACGCATCGCGCCGTTGCGGAATATCTCCTCAGTCGCGGCGCGCGGCATCACATCTACTCGGCCATCTCGCTGAATCTTGCGGACGAGGTTCGCCGCATCGTAGCGGCCGATCCATCGACACTCAACAGTCGAATGAGTCGAAACGAAAACAACGAGATGCCTTTACACTACGCGGTCCAGCGAAATCGGCCGGAGATGGTTTCGCTGCTGCTGGATCTCGGTGCCGATCCGCTGGCGGTGGATGGAGCGGGCATGCCAGCCGCTGCATATGCGACGGTGCCCGATATGGACCTGCCGGTGATGGAGAAAATTCGGGCACTGACATCTTCGGAGCTGGTCAGTGCCGCGCGTGGAAACCGTCCCTCGAGAAGTGGCATGATCGACTTAGCCGCAACGGTCGCTCTGGGCGAATGGGAGACCGCCACGCGACTCTTGAACGAGAATCCAAAACTCGTCGAGCCAGGCGTGCTGCACCTCATGGCCAAGCGAAATGATGTTGCGGCCCTAAAATGGTTGCTCGATCACGGCGCGGATCCCAATGCCCGCTGGGCGCATTGGGAGGCGGAGGTTACACCGCTTCACCTCGCCGCGTCGCAGGGTCACGCGGAGAGTGTGCGCCTACTTCTCAATGGCGGTGCTGATCCGAGAATCCGCGACAGCATGCACGATGCCGACGCGATCGGTTGGGCCGAGTTCTTCAGAAGGCCGGATATCGTCCAGATCCTCAAGGCCCACGCGATGAAGGCGAAAGGCTAGCGGCGTCACTGCCGATCGACGCCACGATTGGAATTCCCACGAACGGAAAATGTCCGATCAGCTGAATCCACCAGCGTACGTTGATCGCCGGTGGCCGGTGCAGGAGAAGCGGAATGACCGCGAGCGACATCACCATCCAGATGAAAGGTCCATAGACCGATGCAACCTTGACCACTCCATACCGGGAGCTGAGGAGGTCACGGACCCAGCGCAATCGCAGAACGAGAAACAGGAAAACGGCGGACCAACTAAAGGCGACTCCGACATGCATGAGAACGCCGAGCAGGGCTGTCGGCGTGCCGCCTTCGAACGCCCCCTTGCTGAGCAGGGTGGAAGCGACTCCTTGAAAGAGGCGCGTCACGGATGAATGGTAGAAAAACGTCGCCAGGATGCTCGAGAAGAGTCCGTCGGTGATGGCGGCCAGGAGACCAGCGCGTGCAAGGCGAGCAAGTACATTGGGATTCATCGCGAATACGGTAAGAGTCACTGGCGCGGACCTCAATGGGCGATCAGCTCCTAAGACTTACATTGACATCTCGTGGCCATGACACTCTGGATCGACGCCGACGCCGCACCGCAGCCCGTGAAAGAGATTTGCTTGCGCGCCTCTGAGCGGCTGTCGCTCGCGACTATTCTCGTGGCAAATCAGCGACTTCCGATTCCGCTCGGATACGCGCATGTGTCGGCCGTGCGCGTCGATGGTGGACCTGACGTCGCAGACCGCTACATCGCCGAGCACGCTGTCGCGGGGGATGTGGCAGTCACGGCTGACATCCCCCTCGCGGCGCTACTGGTGCCGAAGGGCGTCGTCGTCCTGGATCCCCGGGGCGAAGAGTACTCGGCCGAGAACATTGGCGAGCGACTCTCGGTGCGAAATTTCATGGACGGACTGCGGACGACAGGCGTCGATACCGGCGGCCACTCGACTTACGGCCCGCGAGAGAAGCAGGCATTCGCAAACGCACTCGACCGCGTGCTCACCCGCGCGCTCACCCGCGCGCCCCGGCAGCGCTGATCGCGTCGCGATCAGGCTCCTAAACTCACGCGCTTGCCTCAAGCAACAATTACATACTCGCTCTGCACCAGGCCGCTCGGATACGCACGCGTGGCCACGTGTTCGAGGCGGACGTCACGGGACAGTGACCCGAACAACGGAATCCCGCTTCCGAGAAGGACCGGGATGCGCGTGATGATCAAACTCTGAATCAATCCTGCCTCCAAAAAACGTTGTATGGTCACACCACCATCGATGTAGAGATGTCCCATGCCGCGTTGAGCGAGCCGAGTCACGATTTCATGTGGGGTGCCGGCCATTACATCACACACGGCGCCGTCAGGCACTACCAGCGCTGACGGCATCGAGGTGAGCACGACAACCTGCTTCTTACCATAAGGCCACGCATCGAACGACAAAACCGTCTCAAACGTCTTGCGTCCAATGACGATGGCGTCCACCGATGCCATGAACTCGTCGTAGCCGTGGGGCTCGCAGTCCACCGGTAGCCAGTCCAGCGCGCCGTCCGGCCGAGCAATGAAGCCGTCGAGGCTTGTGGCGATGAATACCGATGCGCTAGGCATGGCCTTAGTGGGCGACCTCAGGTAATCGGCCGTGTTTGAACATATCGAACCACAGTTCCTCATCCGCGGCGCTGAAAATCTTCAGCTGCCTGAAGATCTCGCGAGCGAACTCTACCGGTGCGAGTCCGCTCGCCGTGATAATGCCGCGGTCGTTCACCGCTGGACCCGCCTCATATAACTCCTCTCCTGAATAATGTGGAATATGTTCGCCGATATAGCCCGGCATGTTGCTGGTGTGCCGTCGATCGTTGAGTAAACCCGCGCGTGCAACCGCCAATGTTCCAGCACAGATCGCGGCTACTGGCACGTCCGCCGCAACAGCGCTAGTCAATACTCGATTCAGTCCGGCTTCCGGGTAGTCCGTCTCCCAGTAGTCGCCACCTGGGAGAATGAGAATCTCCATTTCGGAAGGACGGGCATCCGCGACCGCGAGGTCGGGGACTACGCGCACTCCGCCCATCGAACGGACTGGCTCGAGATTGAACCCAACAGCTACGACGGATCTCTCGCCGGAGCGCCGTAATTCAGCGAGCGCGTAGGCGGGCTCCCAATCGGCAAAGCCCTCGAAGACCAGAACGTGCACTGCTCGTGAGGTCAAAACACCTTCCTCGCTGTGGTAATCACGCGCTCCGACCGGAGAAACCCGTCTACGGCCTTCTGCTCGAGCCCTAACCTTCGGACAGCACCTCGCCAAGCAGGTCCAGCCGATCCGACCAATACTTTTTGAGATGGTCTGCTGTCTGGCGGTCAGGCAATTTCGTGTGCTGCACGGCGACCGAGCTCTTCGACTCTCCCTTCGCGGTGAATCCTACTGCGATGATAGAGCGATCATCCCAATCGAGTCGCATCGATTTCGGGGCCGTAGCGGTGCGTACCTTGACCTTCGTGCCATCCAACCAGCGACGGCGCGCGCCGGCGTCCGCCCACGCATCGAACAATCTCGTCACGGGGACGTTGAACGTGCGGGACTTGCTCGCTTCGTACGTACCGTCGCGCCGCTGACCGCGCGCACGCAGCCCCTTGATGCGCTCGTACCCGACGGTGACTGTCTGCGACCACCATGAATCGGCCTTGTATTTCTTACTCACCAACGCGACGATCTCGCGATGTGGCATCTGCTCGGCGCCATAGTGGTCGAGTGCGTGCACCCAGCGCTCCCAGGTACAGCCCGTCTTCGCCTTCAGTTTCAGGTCGCTCATGCCGGCGATCGCCGCGTAGTCCAACGATCTGGACGCTGACTTGGGCGAAGCCTCCGCAGGGGTAACCCCTGCTGGCTTGGGCTTTCTATTGTTGATGTGTGCGAGGGCGGCAGTGTAGGCTTCGCCCGTCTTTCTCATGCGAGCGCGAACCAGGCGCTTGAGATCCTTGTTGTGTGGCATCGTCAATTCTCCTTTGGATACACCACGGAACTCTCCCCAGCAGCGCACCATGGTGACGCAAAGGACCGACGAAACCAATCCGGGAGTGTGCCCCCCTTTGCCTCTCACAGGACCCCGGCTGGGGCGGAGTCTCAAGAGGTTTGGCGCGGATCGCCGCCGTCAACATCATGTGATGTTCAAACGACGGCGTCAAGGCATTTCCGCTGCGGCCGGTCCGCCAATGATTAAGCGGCGCCCAGCCAATCCTCAGGCGGCTCCGAGCCAGTCGTCAGGGGACGCCGAGCCAGTCGTCAGGCGGCGCCGACTTGTTGTCGCACGGTGTCAATGTCCCGCACGGGACGCACCTCGACGCATCCCGTACGCGTCCACGGGAATTCGGCCGCAATTCGCACTGCCTCGTCCATGTTCTCGGCCTCGATCAGGTTGAAGCCCGCCAGGAGCTCCTTGGTCTCGGCAAATGGCCCGTCAAGAACGGTTAGCCTGTTCTTGCGGGTGCGTAAGGACTTGGCGGTAGATGCGCTTTCAAGCATCTGTGAATCGAGCAGCCGTCCATCCTTGCGCAGCTCGTCCGCATGCTCCAGGCAGCCGCGCATTGTGGCGTCAAACTGCGCCGGCGGCATTGCGTCGAGCATCGTGTCGTCGTTGTAAATCAAAACCATGAACTTCATGCCACATCCTCCTCCAACCGCATCAAGGCGACAATTACTAACGCATTCTAGGCAAAGTAATGCGTATCACCAAGCGGGATTGTGTGCCCGCAGCGAGTGTTCGGTATACCTGTCTCGAAACCGGGTAAATTGAGAGCATATCGAGGGACGGGGTCGCCATTTCAGATCAGCATCTCACGTCGATTCAGAGAGGAGCCGGCACGCCGTGGTTAAACGAAAAATCCTGATCGTGGACGACGAAATAGTCGTCGCCAAAGACCTTGAAGGGCGTCTCACCAGACTCGGATACGAGGTGGCGGGGATCGCGTCTTCGGAGGATGATGCCATGGCGATGATAGCCAAAGCCGCGCCGGAGCTGGTGTTGATGGACATGAGGCTCCGGGAACACGTGGACAGCGTGGGTGCTGACAACAAGCCCCACCGATACGGAAATCTCCCGGTCGTTTTCATGATCGGGAAGGAAGATGCAGCAAGGGTGCGACCGCCTCGAGTAAGCGAGCCTCATGGTTACGTGGTAAAGCCGTTTACCGACAGCGATCTGCGCGTCAACATCGAGGTGGCTCTCTGCAAAGGCGACACCGCGAGAGCGGTCCATGAGATGGAAGATCGGTTTTTCGCCGCCTCCATCGACATGCTCTGTTTTCTTGATTTCAATGGCTACTTCAAGCGCATCAATCCCGCCTGGGAGCGAACACTAGGCTACACCCGTGAGGAATTGATGTCGCGTCCTTTTATCGAGTTCGTACACCCCGATGATCGCGAACGCACGCTGAAGCAGAACGCCCAGGTCCGGGGCGGTGGGCAAGCCCTCGCCTTCGAGAACCGCTACCTGTGCAAGGATGGCTCGTTTAGATGGTTTCGCTGGAATGCGGCGCCGGACCCCTTTGAACGGGTCATCTACTCAGTGGCGCGCGACATCACAGAGAGCAAGAAGGCAGAGGATGAGCGGGAGCAATTGCTGAGCGAGCTCCAGGCCGCGTTAGCGGAGGTAAAAACGCTGCGGGAGATTCTGCCACTCTGCTCGTACTGCAGAAAAATCCGCGACGATGAAAATTACTGGGACACCGTCGAGAACTACATCTCCCGCCACACGTCAACTCTGTTCAGCCACAGCATCTGCCCGAGCTGCATGGCGACCGTGGTCGAGGCGGAGCTCGAAAAAATGGGACGCGAGTAGGCGAGTCCCCGCGGAGGGGCAGGCCATTCGGGGACCAGGAACACGTTACGGATAGCGATACGCCCGAACGTAGTCCACCACCATTTGCTGCGGGAATGTCGTCGACGCGTCGGGATCGCCAGGCCAATCTCCACCCACGGCGAAGTTGAGCAGGAGAAAGAACGGATGATTGAACACCCACGTCGTCCCACGCGGCAGGTTGGCCGGCGTCATGCGATGGTACTCGCGTCCGTCCACGAACCAGCGGATCTCATTCGGCCGCCATTCAACGGCGAAGACGTGAAAGTCGTCCGCGTACGCTCCGCGAGAGAGCGTGTCGGCCCGGCCGATGCCGTTACCCCCTGAATAGCCCGGGCCGTGGGCCGTGCCGTGCGCGACGGCCGGTTCGCGTCCGATGTTCTCCATGATGTCGATCTCGCCGCCGCGTGGCCATCCGATCGAGTCGATGTCCGCCCCAAGCATCCAGAATGCGGGCCAGACTCCTTGGCCGCGTGGGATGCGGATCCGCGCCTCGAAGCGACCGTACGCTTGCGCGAACAATCCCTTGGTCTTCAGGCGCGTCGACGTGTAACGACACTTGCCGTACCAACACTGGTCCAAGGACGACGACGGCTCGGCCCGAGCAGTTATTACCAGGTGACCGTCACCGTCCAACGCGACGTTCTCGGCGCGCGTCGTGTAGAACTGCCGCTCGTGGTTTCCGAAGCCAGCTCCGCCAGTGTCCGCGACCCACCTGGAACGGTCGAACGACACGCCAGCCGGTCCGTCGAACTCGTCGTGCCAGACGGGACTCGGCGATGGCGAGAGATTGGCACACGCGGTGACTGCGAAAATGGCGAAGAAAGCCGGTTTCATGAGTGTTTCGAACTAAGTGAAATTCGAGGCGAGCAAAGGCCCGCGATGGACGCTGTGCGGCCCTTCCGCCTCCGGTTAACTTCAAAAGCTAGGCAACCCTATCAATGAAGTAACCATGCCCGATAAATCCCGCACTCCAGTAATCGTCGGTGCCGCTCGTACGCCCATCGGCAAATTCCTCGGCGCGCTCTCACCGTTGAGCGCTCCCGAGCTCGGAGCTGTCGCCATCCGCGAAGCGCTAAAGCGGTCCAAAGTGCCGGCCGAGGATGTCCAGGAAGTAATCATGGGCCACGTGATCCAGGGCGGCAGCGGGCAGGCGCCGGCGCGCCAGGCGGCGCTCAAGGCCGGGCTTCCGGCAAGCGTCTCCGCGGTCACCGTCAACAAGGTCTGCGGATCCGGACTCAAGGCAGTCATGCTCGCGTCGCAGGCGATCAAGGCGGGCGACGCGCAGGTCATCATCGCAGGCGGACAAGAGTCGATGTCCAACGCGCCGTATTACGTCTACGGCATGCGCAACGGCGTAAAGCTCAGCGACCAGAAAATGGTCGATGGCATGATCAAGGATGGCCTCTGGTGCGCATCGTGTGATGTCCACATGGGTAGCCACGCCGAGTACACCGCCCGAAAAGCGAGCGTGACCCGCGGGGAGCAGGACGAGTTCGCGGCCGCATCACATCGCAAGGCAGTGACGGCCATCGAGACAGGCAAATTCAAGAGCGAAATCGCGCCGGTACAGGTCCCGGGGAAAAAGGGCCCCACGACGGTCGACACCGACGAGGGCCCGCGCAAAGACACGACAGTCGAGACTCTCGCGAAGCTTCGCCCCGCATTCCCCGGCAAGAACGGCAACAACGACGAGCTGAGCGTGACCGCCGGAAACTCTTCGAGCCTGAACGATGGTGCCGCGGCGCTCGTCGTCGTCTCCGAGGAGTACGCGGACGCGCACAACCTCGAAATACTTGGCCGCATCACCGGCTACGCGACCGGAGCAACGAATCCCGAGGATTTGTTCTTCGCCCCGATCAAGGCCGTGCGGAACCTTCTGAAGAAGACTGGTGCGCAACTAAGCGACTACGATCTGATCGAAGCCAACGAAGCTTTCGCGTCGCAGGCGATCGCGGACGGTGAGGAGCTCGGCTGGGACTGGAAGCGCGTCAACGTGAACGGCGGCGCGATTGCGCTCGGACATCCGATCGGCGCGAGCGGCGCGCGCGTCCTCACGACGCTCCTCTATGCCATGAAGGAGCGAGGGGCGAAGAAAGGACTCGCGACGCTTTGTCTTGGCGGCGGCGACGCCGTTGCGCTCAGCGTTGAGCGCGCGAATTAAGAGCGATTGACGCAGGCGCCAAGCGCACGCCCGACGATCGGCCGGTCATTGCGACCGCTATGGCTGATCGCCGCGTTTTATGTCATCTGCTTCGTTACGCTCGGAGTCCTGCAGACTACGGCAGCGTTGATCCGTGGTCCATCGTCCGTCATCGCGACAGGCGCTCTGTTTCAGTGGATCGCGCTGGCGAGCGTCGTCATCGCCAGCTGGATAATGTTGCGGCGGGTGGAGAAGCTGCCGTGGAGCACGATTGGACTCGGTCGGGCGGCCGCGGAACCTCCGTTGATCCTCAAAGGCGCCGCGCTCGGTGCCGTCACCATTGGAGTCGCCAGCCTGCTGCTTCTCGCGACACACATGATGCGCATCGATCGAACGCTTCCGGGAAGCTGGTGGGGCGAAGCAGGGCATTCGACGAGCGTTCTGCTCCCCGCCGCGTTTTTCGAGGAGCTGTTCATTCGTGGCTACGTCTTTGCCGTATTGCGACGTGCGTCGGGCTGGAGGCTCGCGCTCATCGTCACGAGCGCCGTATTCGGACTTCTGCACGCATGGAATCCGGGAGCCGATGCCGAATCGATTCTCGCGGTAACAGTCGCCGGATTCTTTCTCGGCGCCATTCTTCTCGCGACTCGGAGTCTCTACGCGGCAGGGGCCGCGCACTTCGCGTGGAACTGGGTCATGTCAGGTGCACTGCACATTGCTGTGAGTGGAGTGCCATCGGCGGATCCAAATTATCGGGTTGTCGAGACAGGTCCGGACTGGCTTACGGGCGGAGGTTGGGGACCTGAAGGTGGATTGGCCGCAGTTGCCGTAATGTTCATCGCAATCTTTTACCTGTACGGGCGCTACCTGCGCCAGATGGAGTGGAAAGCATGACCGACCGCGTTGCGGTTGTTGGAGCGGGGCAGATGGGTAACGGCATCGCGCACGTCTTCGCGCAATCCGGATTCGACGTGGTGATGATCGACGTGTCGCAGGAGGCGCTCGACAAGGGCCGATCGACCGTCGCGAAGAATATCGAGCGACAGGTCAAGAAAGGGACGATCCCCGCCGAGGAACAGGTAAAGATCCTCTCGCGGATCGATCTCAGCATGGACATCGAGTCCGCGGCAAATGCGTCGCTCATCATCGAAGCCGCAAGCGAGGACAGCGGTCTCAAGTATCGCATCTTCACTGATCTCGATCGCATCGCGAAGCCCGCGACCGTGCTTGCAACCAACACCAGCTCCATCTCGATCACGGAGATCGGACGGCGAACGTCGCGTCCCGACAAGGTCATCGGCATGCATTTCATGAATCCGGTGCCCGTCATGAAACTCGTCGAGATCATTCGCGGACTGGCTACGTCGGATCAGACGACGAAGTACGTCACCGAGATCGCGCAGCACCTCGGAAAGACGCCGGTCGAGGTGAACGATTATCCGGGCTTCGTCTCCAATCGTGTTCTGATGCCGATGATCAACGAGGCGGTGTTCTGCCTGATGGAAGGCGTCGGCGAGCCCGAAGCCATCGATCAGGTCATGACGCTCGGTATGAACCATCCGATGGGGCCGCTAGCCCTCGCCGACCTGATCGGACTCGATACCTGCGTCGCGATTCTCGAAGTGCTTCGCGACGGATTGGGAGATCCAAAGTATCGTCCGTGTCCGCTGCTCAAGAAATACGTCGCCGCGGGCTGGCTCGGCAGGAAGAGTGGCCGCGGCTTCTATACCTATAGTAAGTAAGACCGCTCGTGTCCTGGGCTCTTCACCCGCTTACTGAAGAACAGACCGAGGTTCAGAAACTTGCGCGCGACTTCGCCCGTGCGGAGATCGCTCCACATTCGGCTGAGTGGGATCAGAAAGCCTACTTCGAGCCGTCGCTGGTTAAAAAGCTCGGTGAGCTCGGCTTCCTCGGAATGATGCTGCCCGAGGCGTACGACGGGTTGGGCACGGACACGGGTACCTATCTGATCGCCCTCGAGGAGATCGCGGCCGCCGACGCATCCGTCGCGGTGCTCATGAGCGTTCATAATTCGCTTCCGACGCAGATGATTCTGCGCTACGGAAGCGATTCGCAAAAAGACAGATTCCTCAAGAAGATGGCGCGCGGCGAGATACTGGGCGCCTTTGCTTTGTCCGAACCAGACGCGGGTTCCGATGCATCGGCGCTGGCGACGCAAGCTGTGAAGGACGGCGACTCCTGGATTCTCAACGGCACCAAGAGTTGGGTGACCAACGGCAATACCGCCGACGCAATTCTCACCATGGCGCGCACGGATCGTACGGGCGCGCGCCGAGGAGCGCGGGGAATCGGGGCATTCATCATTACACCCGATCTCCCCGGATTCAACGTCGGCAAGAAGGAAGACAAGCTCGGACTGCGCGCCTCGCCGACAGTGCAGCTCACGTTCGACAACATGCGCGTGCCGGCTGACAATCTCCTCGGCGACGAAACTCAGGGATTCGTGTACGCAATGCAGTCGCTCGACAACGGTCGTCTGGGAATCGCGGCGCAGGCGATCGGCATCGCGCGCTCGGCGCTCGAGCACTCGGTTGTCTACGCGGCGGAGCGCAAGCAATTCGGCAAGGCCATCAAGGAGTTCGAGGCAATTCAGTTCAAGCTGGCCGATATGGCGATGCGCGTGGCTGGATCGCGAGCCTTGCTCCACGCGGCGGCCGCCGCGAAAGATCGCGGGCAGAACATCCGGCAATTCAGCTCGATGGCAAAGCTGATGGC
>DASWBG010000195.1:0-11375 GCA_036390715.1 Gemmatimonadaceae bacterium | reverse complement strand
CCTTGATCACGGAGCTCCTGCTGTAGCGCCAGGAACTGGATCTTCGAGAGTCCAGCCTGAGCAGAAGCCAGGGCTGGGGCGGCGATTAAAGCGATTACAGCGATGGACTTCTTCATCTTCGATGCCTCCGATCAGGGATGGTCTCTACCGTTTTACTATACAGTATAGAACTTTAACAGTACAGAGATCTCGCAGCGCTGCAAGGTCTACGCCGAGGGCGAGATTAGCAGCGTGAAATGGACAAAAAAAACGCCCGCCTCGCAAGGAGTCGGGCGTTCTTTATGTCAAACAAGTCAGCTCTAGCGGAGCGCCTGGATGATCAGGGCGCCGACCGCGAGGAGTGCCACGCCGATTGCGATTGCCGAAACGGGCGTGATCGTTACCTGCTGCTTCCACCAGTTGGTGGCGGTGCCAGGAGTGTCAGGCAGGGACGCCATGATACGCTGTTGGACGTGCACCGGGGTCACCCGGCGACGGAGCATCTCGCTCTCGGCATTTATGCGGGTCCACAGCTCCACTTTCGATTTGCCCTCTACTTCACTTGCGCGCATCGCATCTACCTCACCGTCAAGCCAGTCGTGCAGTAATGTGTGACCAGGTACTCCGGTAATCGGAACCTCCCGATCGTACATCTGCTCGGCGGGCTTTTCTTTTCTCTGAATGGGCTCTCTGCCCGTGATTCTCTCGTTGCTCTCGAAACCAGCTTCATCGCGCATCATGCGTACTTCTCCTCGAGCAGTTGTTGGAGGGCCTCTCGCGCTCGATGCACTCGCATCTTTAAAGCGCCAACGGTCGTTTCCAGTAACAGCGCCATCTCTTCGTACGATCTCCCCTCTACGTGCTTCATCACGAACGCTTCACGCAGCGAGGGAGCAAGTCTGGCCAGAGCAAATTGCAGATCCGTACGCAGCTCGTTGCGATCCATCTCTTCTTCCGGCGTCGAGTACGTCGAGGGTTGATCATCCTCGTCGTAGCTCACGTGCGTTCGCCGAATGTTCTTCAGCCAATCCTTGCACGAATTAGCGACGATTCGAAACACCCAAGCGTCAAATCTGCCGCGAACTTCGCCCAAATGCTGATAGGCTTTAATAAAAGACTGTTGAAGTATGTCTTCCGCCACATCCGGGCTTCCGGTCATTCCAAGTGCATGTCGATACAAGGGATCGCTATACCGGGTTATCAGCACCCCAAACGAATCCTTTGAACCCGCCAGAACCTTGGCAATGATCTCCTGATCAGCATCGATCAGCGGCGCCGCGGCATCCGGCGTCGAGTCACCCGCACCCAGCGTTTGAGCAGTCTGATTCTGCAGCGGTGTGGCTGTCATCTTCACCTGCCTAATGTAATCCCTTTGCGTGGCCCTATATAGACCCAACTGGCGCCGGGATAACACCTTATCACCGATACAACATTTTGACGATCAATGACTCGTGGAAGCAACCGAGTTTGGCGGAGCCACCCCATTTTCTCGGAGCCGTACCATATAGAGGTGCTCGAGGGCGATATCGCGATGATAATGCCGCCCCTCCCGATCGCTGTCTGCCCGGTACCGTCTGTAGCGCTGGCTGAAATGGGACACCCTTCCGTCCGCCGATGCCTTGGTCAAAAGGGACAGCAGCGTGTCGGGCGCCAGGTGGCCCTCGGAATTGAAGCTGACGAGCGCATATGTCGCTGTCGTGGCGGAAAGAAGCGCCGAGAAGAGCTTCTGAACCCGCCGCCCGTGCGACCATTGGCTACGCCCCTCCTCACCCGCGAGAAGTCCGACCTTCCCGCGAATAGCTGGCACCGACTCAGTCCAGCCACGCGCCAGGATCTCGGGAATATGGTAGTAGGCGACATATTGCCTCGAGTTGTATGGAGGATCGATGTAGAGGAGATCCACATTACCGATCGATTTCGCCGCTTCGATCGCATCCATGAGATGCGCCTGGGCGGGCTGGGATCCTTTGACGGGGACCTCTGGAACTATCCCGAATGCCCGGCGAGCGTTCGGCTGCCACTTTTTCATGTATGACGCATACACGCCCGCGGTGTTGGCGACCCTGTCCGCGCCCTCGATGATCGCCGCCAGCAACAAATAGTAGCCGTCCTCACCAACGATCCCTGCCTTTCGCCAACTTTCCAGCTTCTCGCGCGCGGCATCGATTCGTCCGGCGTTATCCGGGGTGAAGTACATCCTCCCCTTGCTCTCGACGTCGCCCGTCGGAGAGAAGTGCCGGCTGATGAAGCCTGACTGTGGCGCCAGGGACGCCAGTTCTGCGGCCATATCGTCGAGAGAAGGATCCGTGCGATCGGCGACGACGTAAGCACGCTGGAACACGTACGACGACATGAGAAGATCGCTCGAGTGGACGCGCCAGCCTTTTGCCTTTAGTGCGCGGCTCACGCTTGCGGTTCCCGCGAACGCGTCGTGAACGGACCCGACGCCGATTCGACTCCGCTTCAGGGTGCGGAGGATGAAAGGAAGAAGCCTGGTTTTGTTTCCTATGTACCGCATGATGCAAAGAGGGCGAGGTTGGCCTCGCCCTCCGAAACCGTGTCAGCTCGATACTACGGGCAAGCAGTGGTCAACACTGCCTGCGGATTCGAAGGAATGGCAAACCCGTATGTGGTGTTGAGCGCATCGGCGGCCGCATTCGCCATTTCCTGATAACCTTGCACGTTCGGATGCAGTCCGTCGAGACTCACGTACTGCCCATAAGGCCGCACGCAGCTCAGAAGACTCACGATGCTGAAGGCGCCGCGGTGGGTGACCCACTGTGCCCACACCGTGCTGAGATCCACGTAAGCCCACCCGTTGCCCTGGGCCACCGAGCTGATGTGGGCATTCATCCCGTCGATCAGACCGTTCACCACTTGAAGATCTGCCGGCGTGAGAATGTTGTCCTGCGCTCCAGGCGTGTCCGTGCAGCTCAACGTTTGCGGCTGTCCGGTGGCCTGCGCGGCACCAACTGCGTTCAAAACTTTGATCGGAACGAAGATCGCGTTTGCACTCCCCTGACAATCGGCCGCGATGATGACGCCGAATGCCTGGAAAGCCGCGCGATCGGCATAAAGCTCGTCTCCAGTGCGCAATGACACGAAGCCATTAGTCTTCGGAAGTCCGACGAGCATCACTTTCGCGCCGGTCTTCTTGACGCTGTCGATGAGCGCATCGTAGACGGGCTGCCAGACGGCAAGTGGAACGAAAGTGCCTTGCGCGGCCGCGCCCCGATATCCCGCTTTCGGAAAGAGCAACCCCGACGCAACACCCAAAACTTCGTTCGCGCCGAGCTCCACTGATACCAGCGTCGGTTTCTGCTGCATCATCGCTGTGACCTGGGAGTTCTTCGGCGGCAGGACGAGTCGATACTGACGGCGGCGTTTCACACCTTCAACTGACGCAGTCTCCGGCGTCACGTAAAGCGCATCGTACGTGTTCGCGCCGTCGATGGCGACATCATTCGCCGGAAGAGTGACAGAGCCGAACGAAGTACACGTCGTGTCGGGTATGCTGGTAGTCTGATTCGCGGCCGCGCTGATTCCGCTCAAACGCCTACTGAGCTGCAGCGGAGCGATCAGCGGCGAAAAACATCCCGGAGGTGCAACGAGCGGTTGCGTATACTGCGCGAATGCCTGGTGCGTGAGAAGCTTGGTCCAATCCTGCTGCTGGCTGAAATAAACAACACCGTCCGACTGAACACCCATGCTGAGGCTCGTCCCGATCGCAACGTAGCGTGCGAAGGCGTCCTGGCCGGCCGGACCCGTAGTTCTGTCATCGCTGCACGCAGCGAGAACAACGAGAGCGACAGCACCAGCAGAGATCGACAAGTTACGCTTCATAACTTCTCCTCGGGGGTGAACGAACTAGCGGAGGCGGGGCCATAAACAAGCGGCTGATAATATCTGTAATCACCGAAAGGTGCGCCACCCCAGAGTTCGAATCGATTCGCCATGTTCATCGAGTTTCGGGGGAGGAAATCTCACGCTGCCTGGGACGCTCGGATGAAGACCTGTTCGAGGATCTGCATCCGTGCTGTCGAGAACTTCGGACACAGTGCGCACCAGACCGCACGGTACGCTCGCTGTCTCGAGCCGATCGATCCAATGCTGCGCGTTCATCTCACGCGCGCGCCTGCCAAGCGCTGACACGAGACGATCCCGATTCTTCACACGCCCTGCGTTCGTCCGCAGCGCATCGTCATCGGTCAGATCGTTAAGGCCAAGCGCCTTTGCGCACGCGTGCCACTGTGCGTCGCTTCCGACCGCAATCACGAACGGCCTGTCCGCTGCATCGAACAACTGATACGGAACGAGATTCGGATGCGCGTTTCCCCACCGCTTCGCATCAGCCCCGGAAACGAGGACGTTTTGCGCCACGTTCACGAGCGCCGCTCTCGCGCTGTCGGCGAGTGAAATATTGATCCGACGCTTTTCTGCCGGAACTGGACCGGTGGCACGGTCCAGAGCGACGCCGAGTATCGCAATCGCCGCATCTTTCCCGGCGATGACATCGGCGAGAGCGATTCCGACTTTCATCGGCGATCCATCCTTCTCACCGGTGATCGCCATCCAGCCACACTCGGCCTGCATCACGAAATCGTATCCGGGTCGCGTGCTCTCCGCTCCGAATCCGGAGATTGTGCACCAGATGAGATCGTGATTCTGCTCGAGCAGCTCCTTGGGGTCGAGCCCGAGCCGTCCGAGCGCGCCGGAGAGAAAGTTGTCGAGCACCACGTCAGCGCCGGTTATGAGATCCAGGACGATCCCGCGATCGCGGACATTAGAGAGGTCGGCGGCGATGCTTTTCTTGTTCCTGTTGACGGCCAGGAAGTACGCGCTCTGACCGTCCGCGTCGAACGGTGGGCCCCAGCCCCGCGTCTCATCCCCTTCGCCCGGTCGTTCGACTTTGATGACGTCGGCACCCATATCTCCGAGCATCATTGAACAAACCGGACCGGCCAGCACCCTGGTCAAGTCGAGTACCTTTAGCTTCATTTTGGCAATTATGTTCGGTTACTGTCCCGTGTATGCTATATTACTGGCCTTATAACTAGCTAAGAAGCAGCATTCATGACCCGCAGAGAACGTGGATCATACCACCTTGTTTTAGTGACGAAAAATCATATACTTAGCGCCGTTCAGCCCCGTTGGGCTTAAAGCCCTACTTCTGTGATTTCATACCCCCGTCAGCCCCGCCTCTTTTGCTGACCGGAGCCCATAAATGCCCGATCGAGAAAAACCAACCGCAGTTGCTACTCTACCAGCACCTGCCTCAGCCGCCGGCACACTCGGATCACCCGCCGCGCCCGGAGCACCTGCTGCTCCCGGCACGCCCGGCGCACCATTGGTCCCGCCCAAGAGGAGCCCGGGTCATCGCGGGGCCGATGTAAAAGATACCGTCGCCGAGATGGCGGCAAAGGCGCACGAGATCAGTCTGGAGGCGGGCAGCAAGATGGCCGCCGCAATGAAGGATGTCGTGGGCGCCGCGGCTGGTCTGACCGGACTCGTGCTCGAGAGCGCGCGCGATCTTCTCCAGTACATGGTTCGTCGCGGTCAGATGACCCAGGAGGAAGCCGACAAGCTGATGCGCGAAGTCGAAGCTTCTCACGCGAAGAGAAAGCCATTCACACCCCCTGCGCATGTGGCGTCAAAGACGGCGGCTCCAAAAGCTGAGGCCTCGCATGCCGCGCACACGACGCACGCACATACGCATGCCACTCATGCCGCGCCGACTCGACATGTGACAGCTCCGGCGAAGCACGCGGTCAAGCATGCCCCGGCTGCCAAGAAGCCGGCCGCGAAAAAGACGACGATGAAGCCGGCCGCCAAGAAGCACACAGTCAAATCCGCGACCAAGTCCAAGCCCAAAGCTTCAGGCAAGACCGCGAAAAAAAGGTAGAAAGTGGTCATCCCGCGCGGCGATGCAGTCGCGCTCGCCCGCGCACTGATACAAATCGATTCCAGAAATCCCACCCTCGCTCCGGATTCACCGGGCGAGGGTGATTGCGCTCGTACCCTCGCGTCGATTCTCGATGACTGGGGGTTTTCAGTCCAACTAATGGAAAGCGTCGCTGGAAGACCCAACGTCGTCGCCCGAATCGGGCACCGCGACGCGCCGGCTCTCATGCTCAATGGCCATCTCGACGTCGTCGGAGTCGAAGGAATGGTTCACGAGCCCTTCAGCGCGGAAGTCCGGAGAAATCGCATCTATGGTCGCGGCGCCGCCGACATGAAAGGCGGCGTCGCGGCGATGTGTGCCGCAGCCGTCAAAGGAGCGCGCCCGGATTCCAACCGCCAGATCCTCATTGCCGCTGTTGTCGACGAGGAGTACGAGAGCCTCGGCATGCGCTCGCTGCTCGCCGCGGGGATTCGCGCCGATGCCGCCATCATAACAGAGCCCACGAGGCTGGCGATTTGTCCCGCTCATCGCGGCTTTGTGTGGATCGAAGTCGTACTGACGGGAAAAGCGGCGCACGGAAGCCGGTACGACATTGGAATCGACGCTATCAGCCACGCCGGTCTGCTTCTGGCGGAGCTGGAAAGGTTGGAACGGACGCGCGAGTCGGGCCGGCATCACAAACTACTCGGTCGCGGCTCGCTCCATGCTTCGAAGATCCAGGGCGGAGTCGGAATGTCCACGTACCCTGAGACCTGCAATCTGGCCATCGAAAGGCGCACGCTTCCCGGCGAATCAACCGAGAAGGCGCTCAAGGAAATCACCGACGCGTGCGCCAGAGTCCGCTCGAAACATCCTCAGTTCGATGCGCGAGTTACATTGACTACGGCACAGCTCCCGAGCGATGTGTCCGTTGACTCGCCAGTCGTCAAGAAGCTGCGCGGCGCACTCGAGCGTGAGGAGTTGCCGGTAAAGATCGAAGGCCTTTCGGCATGGACGGATGCGGCGCTCTTGAATGCAGCCGGCATCCCTACGATTTGTTTTGGCCCGGGCGACATCGCGCTGGCCCACGCTGCCCAGGAGTTTGTGCCGGTCGAAGAAATAGAGCTCGCCACCCGGGTGCTGACGCGCGTTGTCCGCGAATGGTGTGACGAGACTGACTCGTCCGTATAGAGGAGGCTGTTCAGTGGCGCAGTGGACTCACAAGCAGTACGACATTCTCGAACGCGCAATCACCAATGGCAAGCGCATCGCCGCTTACCGGCGCGGAACCGAGTACGTCGTCCTGCCCACCAGATTGCGCATGATCAGTGGCCGCGAAGCAGTCGAAGCGACGCACCCAACCACCGGTGACGACATCACCCTCTATCTCGACGAGCTGGACAGCTTCGAGGTCGTGAAATGACGCGCGCCAAATCCGGCGACCTCGTAGCCATCTATGCCGACGAGTCGTGCATCGGAAACGGGCGTGAAGGCGATAATCCCGGAGGTGCTGGCGGCTTGATTGAATGGCTTCATCCCAAATCCAACAAGGTCACGCGCTGCGATTACTGGATTTCAGAGCGCGCGACCACCAACAACCGGATGGCCCTTCGGTCCGTAATCGAGGCGTTTCAGGAGATCTCGCGCCGCGGCAACTCTTATCGGGTCTTGTTCACCAGCGACTCGAAGTACATCGTCGACGGGATGAACGACTGGCTTCCAAACTGGAAGGCACGCGACTGGAAGAAAAAGGGCGGACCAATCCTGAATCTGGAGCTTTGGCAGGAGGCAGATGAAGTCGTGTCGGATCACGAAGTTCAATGGAAATGGGTGCGCGGACACAACGGGCAACCGCAGAATGAGTACGCGAATTTCCTGGCGACACGAGCCGCCGCGGAACAATCAGATTCTGGCGGGTTACGGGAATCCGGGTTCGACAGCTGGGTGGCAGCGCAGAAGGAAGGAATCGTCGACTTGAAGAACATGGCACCCTTCCCCGACCATCAGTCATTCCAGCCGAGTAAGCGAGCATGGACGACCTAGACCGACTCTTTCAGCGCCTTGTTCACAACATCAGGAACGGACACGCCGAGTACCTGAGCGTGCCCTTCACGGTGCAGGAGCTATACGATACGCTCGTTCCTTATCGCCACTACCGCCGCGACCTCGGCATCGACACAAATCAGGACTACGAAGCCGCACTAACTCGGCTACTCTCAGGTGAAAAAGGTTACGTCCGCGCCGATCAGTCGATGCAGGACCGGCTGAAAAAGGAGATGGCGTCGCCGCACGCGGATGTTGGAGCCTTTCGCGACTACGCCGAGACGAGAATATCCCTCGCACCCGACGCGCTTCAGAAACTCGGAGTCGCGATCCCGTCGCAAAACGCCGGTGGTTACTCGACAGGACAGGCGGGGAACGGCAACGGCGCTCCCGGAGACGCGACTACGTCATTCGTCGCACCCGGAATCTCGACAATGGACGCGGCTGTAGGATGCAAATTCTGCGGGGGTACTTTGCCTGAGGGCCGTACCGCGATTTACTGCCCTCACTGCGGACAGAACCTTGCCGCGAAGCACTGCGCGGGATGCGGGGCGGAGCTAGATCCCGTTTGGAAGTTCTGCGTTAACTGCGGCAAGAAGGCGTAGAACAGACTTCGATTGACCATGCGCGATACCATAGCGAACCCCGGCGTAGTTTTTCTCTCAGCGGTCCGAACCCCATTCGGCACCTTCGGCGGAAAGCTCAAGGGATTCTCACCCGTCGACCTCGCCGTTCACGCCTCGAAGAGTGCGATCGAGCGCGCGGGAATTAGCGCGACCGATGTCGATCAGACGATCTTCGGCAACGTCCTCTACACAACAAACGATTCCATCTACTTCGCGCGTCACGTCGCGCTAAAGTCGGGGTGTCGCCAGGAAACGTCAGCGCTCACGCTCAACCGCCTCTGCGGCTCTGGTTTTCAAGCCGTAGTAAGTGGTGCGCAGGAAATCATCCTCGGCGACGCCAGGATCTGTCTGGTTGGAGGAGCCGAGTCGATGTCGCAAGCGCCGCACGTCGTTCGGGGGATCAGATGGGGCACGCCCCTCGGCAAGGCGCCGCCGATGGAGGACGTATTGTGGGAAGGACTCACCGATTCCTACGTCGGTCTTGGCATGGCGGAAACCGCGGAGAACCTGGCTGAGAGGTACAAGTTGGATCGCGGCTGCGTGGACGAGTTCGCGCTGAGATCGCAGCAGCTCTCGAAGGCGGCCTGGGACGAAGGCGTCTTCAAGGACGAAGTCGTTCCGGTCCCGATCCCCAATCCAAAGACTGGAAAGATCGAGGAGCTGGCGATCGACGAGCACATGCGGCCCGACACGACGTTGGAGAAACTGAGCGCACTCAAGCCCGTATTTCGAAAAGGCGGCGTTGTAACCGCTGGAAATGCGTCCGGCATCGGCGATGGAGCCGGCGCGATGGTAATCGCCAGCGAGAAGTTTGCGCGTGAGCGCAAGCTCGAACCGCTCGGAAGACTCGTATCGTGGAGTGTTGCGGGCGTGGATCCGGCTGTGATGGGAATCGGACCGGTTCCGGCCTCGAGGGCCGCGCTGGCAAAGGCCGGACTTACAATGAAAGACATGGATTTGATCGAGGTCAACGAGGCGTTCGCCGCCCAGACGTGCGCCGTCGAGCGCGAGTTGTCGCTCCCCCGTGAGCGCCTCAATGTGCACGGTGGCGCCATTGCGCTGAGCCATCCGCTCGCTGCGTCTGGGGCGAGGATCACGGCCCACCTACTGCATGCGTTGCGTGCCCAGGGAAAGCGATACGGGCTCGGCACCGCGTGCATCGGTGGCGGCCAGGGCATCGCGATCATAGTGGAATCCATTCAATAGACTGCGCTCGCCGCAGCGAACGAGGAAATCATGAAGGCACTGGTCAGAATATTCGGATTGGCGTCCGCCGCCGCGTTCGCGGCTGCTTGTGCGTCAGTTGGCGGCGGCACGGGTGGCACCGTGACGAACGGCGGCGCCGGTCCGACAACCGAACCTGCGTCACCCTCCGTCATCTGGCCGGTCAAGACCCGGGAGCACGTTGACCTATGGCTCCATGGATTCGCGATGCTCCAGGAGGACACCACGTTCGTGCCTTTCTTCAAACGCGGATACAGCACCGACATGATCGTTCTCAAGAACAGAGCGAATGTTGTCTCGCAGCTGGATGCAAACCGCGACAAGCTTCGGGCGCGCCTCGCGATTAACCCGCAGCTAATCAACGCCCAGTTCGTACCGCTCTCGTTCCAGACGTGGGCCGACCTTAACCAGACCGTCGACCTGTTCGTTCGCGCGAACGGGGATCCACGCGCCGCATCATCGCAGCAGCAGGCGGGCGCGATCGGCTTTCTCGCTGCCTACTTCCCAACCGGACCCGATCGGGACTGGCTGCGCCTCTTTGTTCAGTCGCTCAACGACGAGAGCACCCGCTTCTACCACTCTTACTGGCTCCAGCAGGAGCGCGAGCGCAGCAACGTGCTCGATCTCGTCGATACGCTCTGGCAGCGGACTTATCGGCCGCGGATGCAGCGATTCCTCAACAACACCCAGCTGGCGCAGGGAAGCATTCTGCTTTCTTTGCCGCTCGATGGCGAGGGGCGGTCGCTGACCAGCGGCAAGCAGTCGAACATGATCACAGTCACCTTTCCCGAGCGGCCGAGCGATGCGGTGGAAGCGATCTACGTGATCGCTCATGAGGCGGTCTCAGGGATCGCCAGCACGGCCGTGTCCGACAACATCACCCCTGAGCAGCGCCGTGCCGGACTCGGCGAGCGCTATCAGAGTGCGGCGGCGGTGCGCGCCGGAGCGCTTCTTATTCAGCGAACGTCGCCGGAGATTCTCGATGGCTACATGCGCTACTATTTAAAGTCCGTGAACCGGCAAGCGGGCGCAAACGCGCAGGCCACCTTCACAGCAACTTTCGGGATCCCCGACACGATTCGTGACGCCCTGACCCGCCAGCTGGACGTCGTACTCGGGGGGATTTAAGTCAGATATAATTCTGCATGCCCGATGTGAAGCCTCCACTACCCGCGCCCGTTCCCGGTCGGCAGACTCTGTTGGATCGCCAGGCGCTCGAGCGCGTGCTCGCGCGGGCGGCGGAGCTTCAGGGCGCGAGCGCGCTTCCGGATTCCAGCGATCTGATCAGCGAGAGTCAGCTCCAAGACATAGCAAACGAGGTTGGGCTGAATCCGTCGACCATCAAGCAGGCGTTGGCTGAGGAAAGAACGCGGATCAATGTCCCCGAAGAGCGCGGTCTCGTCGCGCAGATCTCGGGCGCTGGATTCGCGACCGCCACGAGGACCGTTCCCGGAACACCACGCGACGTTCTTGCGACGATTGACGCCTGGATGCTGCGCGATGAGTGTCTTCAGGTGCAACGCCGTTTCGCCGACCGAATCACCTGGGAGCCCCAGCGGGGACTTTTCGGCAAGCTCAGACGCACCGTCAACGTCAGTGGCCGCGGCTACTATTTGATGGAT
>DASWBG010000194.1:0-5995 GCA_036390715.1 Gemmatimonadaceae bacterium | reverse complement strand
GGTCGGAGTCGAGTGATCCATAGTCGCCAGCGTGAGGTCGGGCCGGCGGACACGGGCGCCGCGATTGCGCAACTCGGCGAATGCCTGCGGCGACGTCACCTCGTGCACGAGATGAAGGTCGACGTAGAGGACCGCCGGGGTGCTCTGAGTCTCGGGACGAACCAGGTGGTCGTCCCAGATTTTTTCGAATAGTGTCTTTGCGGTCATCAGGCGGAGCTCGATTGGACTAACTGCAACTGAAGACTACCTGCCAAGAGCTGTCGGCGGGCCAGCGGTTGGCTGCGGGCGAGCTTAATCATGATTTCTCTGATCATCCCGTTGCGTCCACTATTCAAACGTTCAAGAGTGATGACTCGTAATTCTCTCGGCTAAAGCCCGCAGCCAACAGCTGTCAAAGCTGACAGCACCCGGCAGGTAGTCTTCAGTTGCAGTTGCACCAAATAAAAAAGGCGACCCACACTCTGAGAGAGGGGCCGCCGTGAATCCCGGTTCGCGAAAGCTTACGCGTGCGCCGGTCGGCCGCCTCCCGTTGCGAGAGCCGGATTAAGTCGAATGAAGAGAATCGAGAAGTGGAGCTGATGCATGAGCGAGATGTCGTTTGGCGCCGACGCGGAAGCGCGACCGGCGAGTTCGCAATGTATTTCTCCCCTTCGCTGAGGTCAAGCACGGGAGATCCGATTCGATCTTTACTTTTCCCGCATCCTGATCTAGCTTGCCAATCATGACCAGATTCTGGTTTAGCGCGACCTATTACTACGGCTTCTTCGGTTACAACCGATGGGGGCTCCGGTCACGCGTGCGGTAACGTTCAAGCTTCAACCTCGCAGACAGACCACGGGCCTCCGCAATCGCGGGGGCTTTTGCTTTCCCGAGCCCACGCGAAACGAGAGACCTGAATCTCAACTTTCACTTCGGGGCAGTCATGGCAATATCCGAGTCGATGCACGCGAAAACCTTGCGACCCCAGGGAAGCGGTGGCTTTCCCGCCAAGGATCTGTCGCGTCCATATCGCCTGGCGGCGCATCCGTCAGGGCTGCACGCAACGCGGCCGGTGCGCGTGAGCGATACAGTGACAATCGGGGGCGCTGCAATCACCGTGATTGCCGGGCCGTGCTCGGTTGAAAGTGTCGAGATGATCATCAGCGTTGCTAACCGGGTGAAAAGCCTGGGCGCAGTGATGCTCCGAGGAGGCGCCTTCAAGCCGAGGACGTCACCGTACTCGTTCAACGGGCTGGGGGCCGAGGCGCTGGGTTTCCTCGAGGCGGCACGCGCTGAAAGCACTCTGCCAGTCGTGACCGAGGTCATGGATACGCGGCAGGTCGAGCTCGTCGCTCGCAGCGCGGATATGCTTCAAGTCGGTGCCCGCAACATGCAGAATTTCTCCCTGCTCGAGGAAGTGGGCCGGTCGGGCCGGCCGGTGCTACTCAAGCGGGGCTTGTCGGCGACGATTACCGAGCTGCTACTGGCCGCCGAGCACGTGATGGCAGCGGGAAACTGCAATGTCGTTTTGTGCGAGCGCGGCATTCGCACCTTCGAGAGCTCGACGCGCAGCACCCTCGATGTTTCAGCGATCCCGGTGCTGAAAGAGGAGACGCATCTGCCCGTCATCGTGGATCCGAGTCACGCGGGAGGACGTGCGCGGCTCGTCATTCCTCTCGCGCTCGCCAGCATTGCCGCTGGAGCGGACGGGATCATGGTGGAAGTTCATCCGGACCCGGAGGCCGCGCTGTCTGATGGCGATCAATCGCTCACCCTCGAGATGTTCGCCGAATTGATGCGCGCGGCTTCGCCAGTGGCGCGTGCGGTCGGACGAACGCTCTGGAGCGACTCGGACTTGCTATCCTAACCAATGCTCCGCGCGGTCAAAGGATGTTGACGGCGCGAGCAGTGAGAAGAATCACTGTTCCAAACGCCATCGCGGCCTGGAGCATCATCATGAGCTTCGCCCATCGCGTGAGCACCAGCGTGTCCGTCGGGGAGAAGGCGGTACACGTGTAAAAAGAGACCGCGAGATAATCGATGAAGCCCGGTCGCCAGCCTTCAGCTTCCGCGAGTGACACGCCTTTCCTTCCCGGCACATCGACAGCCATCTGCGGAAACAGGAAGGCGCCTTCCATATGGGCTTTACGCCCGTCGCGCGCGTGCGGACCGCCCGCATCAAGTCGCCAGTACCATGCGGCGAATACGATGACGTTGGCGACCCACAGGATGGCCGCCGATCGCAACAGCATCGGCGCCGATTCGGCGTGCTGCAGCAAGCCGGACACGAGCGTCCCCAGACTGTAAAGCATCGACAGCGTCAGCACGCCGAGGTTGGCGTAGCTGAAGGTGTCGGTCAGTTTGATTCGATGGTGCTTGTGAGCGAGGATCGCGCCCGTCAACAGCACGACATTCGTCGTCACCAGTGCCAACGCTGGCGCAAGAGTGAGCGAGCGTGGTAACGCGAGCGGCAACATGGCTGCTGCGAAGAGGGCAACCGCGGCGGGCCAACGCGGCTCTGGCTCCAGATCGGTTTGTGCTGTCACGTTGCTCCTTCAACCAGGTAATTCGCGGCGAGGGTGCCGATCACCGACGCGCCGTCACCCGCGCCCGAGAAACGATGAACCAAATTGGCAATCTGTCCGCGCAGAATGATCGCCGCGGTGAGTAGAAGTAAGACGACGCCGACCATGGCGGCGATCTTCCACCAGGCCAGCGGCGGGCGAAGTGCTGCGGAATCATCCAGCGCTTTGATCACTTCTCGCGCGGACTGTGGACGCTCGCCAGGCTCCTTCTCCATCGCGCGCATGATGAGTGACGCGAGCGGCGCGGGAACATCACAGCACTCATCGATCGGCTGCGGTTTCTCCGCGATCTGAGCGGCGATCAATTGCTGCGCCGTTTTCTTGCCGGGAAATGGATGCACGCCCGAGATCAGCTCGTACGCGACGACGCCCCAGGCGTAGAGATCGGTGCGCTCGTCGACGTGGTCGCCGGCCGCCTGCTCCGGCGACATATACCCGGGCGTGCCAACCGAAGAACCAGCGCCGGTGAGAATTTTGCCGCGCGGTTGTGTTAGTGCCGCGTTGATGGCCTTGGCGATCCCGAAATCAGTAACGACCGCAGTTCCACCCGAGAGCAGCACGTTCTCGGGCTTGATGTCGCGATGCACGACGCCGTGTTCGTGCGCGTACTCGAGAGCGCGAGCGATGTCGCCGAGTATCCGCACCGATTCACCGAGGCCTGGCTGGGGCCCCTGTTGCATTCTTTGCCGGAGACTGAGCCCTTCGATGTAGGGCATACTATAAAAAGGCAGCGCGCCGGCCGCGCCGGCGGTCAGAACCGGAACGATGTTGGCTTGCTGAAGCTTTGCGACGAGCTTGATCTCGCGCGTGAAGCGCTCGACGTTCAATGTCGCCGCGAGGTCCGGCATCAGGATCTTGACGACGACATCCCGACCCAGCAATTCGTCGCGCGCCACGAAGACTAGCGACATGCCCCCGCCACCAAGCTCGCGCTGGATGGTGTAGTTCGCGCCGAGTGCGCGTTGGAGCATCCGCTTCAGATCGTCAGTCAGGATTCCCTGGGGGTGACCGGTCGGTTCTAATTTAGAGCGGCGCGCCTGGAGCGGGGCAGAACGGCCTGTAAAGCTCAGGAAGGAGCGTCTAATTTAGGCCCGTGTCCACTCAAGTAATCTTCCTCTTCGGCCGCCCGGGCGTCGGCAAGCTCACAGTCGGCGAGCTACTCTCGGCCGACACAGGCTACCGCCTTCTCCACAACCACGCGGTAGTAGATCTGGTGACTTCGCTGTTCTCTTTCGGGTCGCCTCCGTTCGTCGCCCTCCGTGAGAAGCTGTGGCTAGATGCGATCGACGCCTGCATCACCGCGAAACAATCAGGGGTGATCATGACGTTCGCCCCGGAATCGACGGTCACGGATGAATTCATCCCGATGCTCAAGAAGCGCGTCACCGCGCGTCGCGGCGCTCTCCGCTTCATCGAGCTGCGTTGCGACGACGCCCAGCTCGAGACCCGGCTCACCGCTGAATCGCGCGGGAGATTCGGCAAGCTTCGCGATGTCAATCAGTTTCGACAGCTCGACAAAGACGGAGCCTTCGATCGGCCGAAGATGCCCACCGCTGAGCTGGTCGTAGACACCACTGGTCGCGACGCGCTCGAATCAGCGCAATTGATCGCGAATCATTTGCGTCAAGCCGGGGTCAACCCGAGACGCCGCCGAAAAAGCTCCTAGCCAGTCTGCTGCAAGGCTTTCAGCTCCCCGCTTCAGTATTGTGGATGGAGAGGTGGCGTAACCATGTGTATTCAACAGGGTCGGCCTCTGGTCGCCGCGCCGGGTTTCTCGTACGTTGGGTCATTAATCAAGAGAGAGGTACGGCTTCTATTTTTCTCGACGTAGGGAACTGTGAGCCGTATCAAACGGGACGCGCGATGCTCGTCCCGTTCGTGTCGGGAATAGAAGCCCTCATGCTGGTGTCTTGTACTTGAATGGAAGGAATCAGCACCGAAGCACTCGCAGCATCTCTTCGCTGCGTGGGAGGCACCATGATTCAGGCGCAAGAAGTTGCTCCGCTCGATACTATCCGTCGCAAGCCACGCGACGACGAGTTGGACGCTCATGGCATAACCCATCGCGGAAAGGTTCGCGCCGAGAATCAGGATCACTTCGTGATCGGCTCCCTCCGCAAGCGCATCGCCATTCGACAGTCGAGTGTCTCGCTCGAAGAGATCCCGCTCGAGGAGGAGCGTGTCGCTTCGTTCATGATGGTCGCCGATGGTGTGGGCGGAGGGTTGAAGGGCGAGCAAGCGAGCCGGATGGCTCTCGAGGTGGCGACGCGGTACATCGCCGAGGGCGCTCGTTGTTACTATCGGTTCGACGAGGAAGGTGTCGATCTCGTCCAGGCGCTTGAGGAAGGCGCGAAGAGGTGTCACGAGGCGATTCAGGAGCGCGCCGAATCCGACCCGGATGCAGCCGGCATGGCAACGACGCTCACGTTGTTCATAGCCGTGTGGCCGTGGTACTACATCCTTCAAGTCGGAGACTCCCGCTACTACCAGTACCGCGACGGAGCGTTGACTCAGATTTCGCGGGATCAAACGGTCGCCCAGGAGCTGGCTGACCAGGGAATCATGCCAAGAGATCTGATGAGCAAGTCGCCTTTGACGCACGTCCTCTCCAGCTCCATCGGAGGACGTCAAACGGCTCCCGTCGTCACCCGGCTTCCGAGCGCTTGGGGCACGGTCCACCTTCTCTGCAGCGACGGCCTGACTCGACACGTTTCAGATGAGCGCATCGCGGAGCGATTGGGCGCGATGGAGTCAGCGCGTCAGGTTTGCGAGCAGCTTCTTCAGGATGCCCTCGATGGTGGGGGCAGCGACAACATCACCGTGGTGGTTGCACGGACGGTTAAAAAGGAGGCCGACCCGAGCTGACTATGGTGCAGATCTCAATCGAAGGTGATCGCGTTCATTTCGACGTCGAGGGCCTCGACAAATTTTGGGCGTTCAGGAGCCGACTCGACATTCCACTCGTGCACATCCGCGCGGTTCAGATCGACCCCGAGGCGGCACGGGGATGGTGGCACGGCCTGAAGATCATGGGATCCAATATTCCCGGCGTCCTCACAGCAGGCACCTTCTACCAACAGGGCGGGATCGTCTTTTACGACGTTCACGACCCAGAGCGAACCATCGTACTCGAGCTGGAGCACGAGACTTACAAGCGGTTGATCGTGGAAGTCGAAGATCCTGAGGCAAGTCGGAAGATGATCGAGCGAGCTTTAAAGACCGCCACGAAGCGGTGATTTCTCCAGGCGCGGCTATTTCTTCCCGAACGCCCTCTGCAGGATTCCCTGAGCCTCCGCCTGGATCCGCTTCAAGTGGTCCGCGCCGAGGAAGCTCTCCGCGTACAACTTGTAGATGTCCTCGGTCCCCGATGGCCGAGCCGCGAACCAACCATTCTCGGTAACGACTTTCAATCCGCCGATCGAGTTGGTAGT
>DASWBG010000193.1:0-12218 GCA_036390715.1 Gemmatimonadaceae bacterium | reverse complement strand
GCACGCACGGTGTAGTCCTTGTGTTGAGACACCTCTCCGGTCAGGCGCGCCAGGTCGACGATTGGTTGGGAGATTCTGCCCTGCAACCTGCGCGATAGAGTGAAAGCGACGATCACGCACACGAAGAGAATGACCGCCGTGACCAGGCCGTCTTCTTTCATGCGGGCATGAAAGTCCCGCAGATCGGATGCGATGTAGAGGGTGCCGATACGCTCGCCGTCGCGAGTGATCGGTTGGAACAGCTCGACTCTTCCGTTCCTTCGAACGATGCCGTTGGAGCCGTGCAGAATGGGCGGCAGAGTCCCGCCGTGGGAGTAACTCGCGAACAGGACATCGTGGTCCGTGTAGACGGCGCCGGCGATGAAGGACTGCTTCGTGCGAAGAACAGACAGAACTTCCGTGGCCGTCTTCTCGTCGCCGAATGTGAGTGCCGCGTTGACGTTGGCGCCGATGAGCCGGCCGAAGCTCAGGACGTCCTCATCGAGATCGCGACGCGCATCAATCGCGTCCTGCATCACGAAACCGGCACATGCCAGCAGCACGGCGATCACGCTGGTCAGCATGATGATCTCGGTCATTCGACCTCGAATCGAGTGCCGCCACTTTCCGATCATCGTACGGCGCTGCTTTCACGGACGGCCCGGGCCACGCTCAAGAGTTTGGAGCTGATGCTGAGGTCCGCCGTGATGGCCGAGGTGCGGTTGATGTCGAAACGAACCCGGTTGCCGACCGTGCGGAACTCGATGGCCCCGCCTCGAAGAGAAAAACGGTCGATGTCGCTGACGGTCAGAACGCTGCTGTTCCCGAGACGCCGGAGGATCTCGGGGAGATGCGGCTCCTCGGAGGCGCTGATGAAGACGATCTCGTACGGAGTCAGGACATCGTCCCAGCGCTGGTGCCGGAGTTGAATGGAATGGCCGTTCACGGATTGTCCACGCAGAACCTCCTCCAGCGCGCCGCCGAACGGATCGGCGCCCACGATCGCGATCTGCATGGGCGCGGAAGGAGGGAGGACGCGGGCGGGCCATTCGACGAAGCGGGCGAAGTTCAGAAGGTATGCCGCCTTGACCTGATACTCCGCCGCCACGACCTGTGCTCCGGCGTTCACTGGTGAGAGGCCGGCCAGAAGTAGGAGAAGAACGAGCGCAGTACGAGCTACCCTTGTTGCGCAGATCTGCCAGGCTCGTTCCGCTCCTCTCAGAACCGCCATGTGATCTTCCCGTTCACCATTCGTTGAGCCGGCGTCACCACCTGGCTCTCGCCGTTGGTGCCGAGGAACTCGGAGTGGCGCGCACGCAGGAGGTTCTGGCCGGAGATGCCCAGCTCCCACCGGTTCGTCAGGCGCCAGAGGATCTGCGCGTCGAGCCGCAGATAGGCTGGAACGTCGTTGCCGATCCTGCCCACGTAGTAGGCGGCGGAGTCCAGCTCCAGCGTCCGGCTGAGGTGATTGACGGATCGCAGCTGCAGTTGATTGTGAGGGGTGGAAGTATTGCCGATCGCTGCGGCCGACTGAAAGAAGGAATACCCGAGCGCCAGATTCCAGTCCGCGGTGACGGAATCGGTTGCCAGAAACTCCACGCCGTTGGAGTCGCCGAACACGCTGTTCGAGAAATTGATCGGGATGATCGTCCGGCCCGACGGATCGCGAAACGGCCGGCCTGTCGATGTCAGGACGATGTCCTGCAGGTGGTTGTGAAAAGCGGTTGCGTCAAAGGCAACGCCGGGGACGGCCTGCCAGCGGTAACCGACCTCGTACGCAGTGACGCGCTCCGCCGCGAGAGCGGGGTTGCCGGTCAGCACGATCTGTCCACCATTCGCGGTGCCGTCGGGAAAAGAGCCAACATGAACCCTGCCGTAGAGCTCCGTCTCAGAGGGTGTCCGGACTGCGCTCGTGACCGCTGCCCAGACCTCCTGCCGTTCGCTCGCTTTGAACAGCAGGCGCACCGTGGGCTGGAGTTGCAAACGCGTGACGCGTTCGTACTGAAGCTTCGTCCCGAGGGTCAGGTGGAACCGCCCGGCCAGTTGAATCTCGTCCTGCACGAAAGCGCCGGCGATGTCCGTCACGTTCGATGAGCGAACCAGCGACAGCTCTGGACCGGCGGCGCGATCCGTGGAATTGCGGTATCCGGCGCCCCACACCACGTCGGTGCGGCCGGAGAACTTCAAATGCTGTTGAAAGTCGACGTCAAGTGTGTGCCGGCCGAGCGTCAGGCCGGGCCGCGAGCGGGCGGTGTAGTCGTAGTACGCCTGCAGTGCCGTATCCGACCGGCTGGATTGGACCGCAGTCCACCGGAATTGAAGGTCTTCGCCTGCAACCCTGTTCAACGAGCCCAGGTCCGCGAGCGGGTTGGCCACATTGAAGGCGCCCCGATTGCCCTCGGTGTCGCGATAGACGTCGCCCAGCGCCGTGAAGTTGTCTCCTCCGCGGGAAACCCAGTCGGCCCGGAAGCCGGCCCGGCCCGATGTCCAGGAGTCATGGCTGCCAGTCGCGCCGCTCACTGACGTGGGGCGGTCGAACGTCTTCCCGAAGACACGGTAGGACCCGTTGCGACCCATGGATCCGCCGTAGCGTCCCGCTCCAGACGATCCTTCCGCCGCTCCTTCTGCCGTGGACAGAAGCACGCCCTGCGTCTCGACCGCGCTCTTCGTAATGATGTTGACGACGCCGCTGACGGCGTTGGCGCCCCATAGTGTCCCGCCCGGACCGCGAACCACCTCGATGCGATCCACGTCTTCCAGCATCGTGTCCTGGGCGTCCCAATAGACGCCGGAGAAGAGCGGCGAGTAGACGCTGCGGCCGTCGATCATGACCAGGAGCTTGTTGGCGAACTGTCCGTTGAACCCGCGCGCGGAAATCGCCCAGATGTTTCCGTTGATTCGCGCCACGTCGAGTCCCGGCACCATGCGCAGGAGCTCCGGAATGGAGGTTGCCCCCGAACGGCGGATGTCGTCCTGGGTGATCACGAAGACGGCTGCGGCAGTGTCGGACAGCTTCTCCGATTTTCGGGACACCGATGTCACTTCGATGTTCATCAGGTCGTCGATGCTCATCGAAGAGAGATCGGGCTTCTCCTGTGCCTGAAGCGCTCCCGCCACCAGCGTAAGAGCGACGCAGGCTCTAATCAGGCCCATACGGAGAGTTGAGGCGGCGTGAATGCCCGCGGTGACCTGCCATGGGCCTTGCCGGGAGTCTGATGCTGTCTTGTGTGTCACGGTCTGTCCTTGCTCGCGCCGGGTTCGCAGGCGGTCAAGGAGAAAGTGCCGCACAACGCGAGGAAAAATACAACGGCCCGGACATTCAGTGCGGCACGCGACTGCATTCATTGGTTCTTCACGGTTTTCCGTCGGCCAGGTAGCCGGAGATCACTGACGCGTTATCGCGGCCCTGTCGCCCTGCGCGACTCTGTCCGCGCGGCCCTCGATTGGGAGCACGCGAGGGGGGAAGGCTCTCAATGCCGGTCGAAGCGGCGCTCAGGCAGCCAGGGGTCGCCGCTGATCGCGAGGCAGAGACATTTCTAACGCGATGCGGAGCTTCTTCTTAGCGCGCATGTACATCGGTCCGATGGATCCGAGCGGAAGTCCGGTCCGCACGCTGACCTCTTCATATGCGTAACCTTCAATGGCGATGAGCGTGCAGACGTTCCGCGATTCTGAATCCAGAGTGGCCATCGCCTCACGCACGGCAATGCCGGCCTCGAGACCGCCGGCCTGTTCCTGAGCCATCGTCCCGGTCGCGTCAGCGACTGCGAATCGTCTGCGGCAGCGAATCGATCGATCGATGTGATGCCGGCAAAGATTGGCGACCGTGCCAGCCAGCCAGCCACGGGCGCAGCGAACGATTCCCCGCCGCTCCAGAAACAACAGCCACGCCTCCTGGATGACGTCCTCTGCCTCCTCGGAGGTCAAGTGATAGCGGCGGCGCGCAATGGAGAACAGGATCTTACGCGTGTGCGCCTGCAACTGCGCGACGTCGAGCCTGGCCTGTTCTGCGGCCTGCTTTTCGATCTCGGCGAGCAGACCGGTGATCGCCGCGAGGATCTCACCGTTGCGAGCCGGTTTCCGGATCACACTCGAGGAGCCGCGCGCAAGCACCGCGCACTCGAGTGCCGGGGTGGCATAGCCGGTCATGCTGAGGACCCGCGTTTGCGGGCTGATTCGCTGGATGTCTTCGAGCAGTTCGAGGCCTTCCGCCTCGGTATTCAATCGGATGTCCGCCAGGACCACAGAGTAGAACTTGCGCTTCATCATGGCTTCCGCCGACAGGCGGTCGAAGGCGCCGGCACTCTCGATGTCTGCCATCGCAAGAAGGGTGGTGAGCCCCACCACGATCGATCGCTCATCGTCAACGACAAGTACATACGGCTTCATAAGTGGCTCCAGCATGGAAGACTACTCAAGGACGCTGCCATCAACCGCCGGGAGGGGCGGGACCGGAAACAAAGGACTTGCGACTGTCGAATCGGTGAGAAATCGGAACGGCAGGTAAAAACAGCCGTCTCCGAGATCATTGAAGCTATTTCGACATTGCGTGCGCCGGCGATCGCGCGGTCATGAAGCCCCCGCCTACAAGCGGCAAGCGCTCGTCCTCAAATCGCTGGCTCACTGGACTCCAGTGGCTGAAGATGTGCGAGGCATTCATTGACGACCTTCATCACGGTCTTGTAGTCGAATGGTTTCGAAAGCCTCGCGAAGGTCGCAGTTTCCTCCGCGGCCACGCGGTCGTATCCAGTGAGAACGACGACTCGCGGAAGGATCTCAGGTGCGGTGAGCCGCCAATAATCGATCAGGCGGCGGCCATCGAAGACGGGCATCTTCAAATCGAGCAGGATGACGTCGTACCACTTCTTCAGAGCGAGTGCATCGATCCCGTCGGACAGCGTGTCAACCTGAAAACCACCCGACTCCAGAATCGCGATGAGCACTTCCCGGATGTCTGGCTCATCGTCGATGATCAACGCCGTCCTTCCGTGACTCATGGCCCGGATCCTGTGGCCTGAAGGTCGGCGATCATCTCGAGAAGCGTCTCCATCTCGAAAGGCTTCTGAAGGAATCGCGTCCGGGAATCGCCCATCGCCTCCTGCTGCGCTCGCTGGTCGCCGTGGCCGGTGGCAAAGATCACCGGCAGCGAAGGATCCAACTGTCTGATGACCTTGTACACCTCGGAGCCGTTCACGTCGGGTAGCCCGAAATCGAGGAGAACGATGTCGGGATGACATCGTTCGATTGCAGCAGCAGCCTCCAGCCCGCGGTCTACGGCCATCACTTTCATACCTTCTTCGCGCAGCAGAGCGCTGATGCCCTCCACGATG
Source organism: Gemmatimonadaceae bacterium (assembly GCA_036390715.1). GTDB lineage: Bacteria > Gemmatimonadota > Gemmatimonadetes > Gemmatimonadales > Gemmatimonadaceae > UBA4720. The sequence goes on along the minus strand of DASWBG010000193.1, from coordinate 6,909 downwards.
ACCGGCTCATCCTCGATCATCAGCAACGTACGACCAACGAGGTTGGGAGATTGAATAGGGATTTCACACTTCTCGTCACAAGGGGCAACGCCCTTGGTAAAGAAGAGGTGGAACGTCGTTCCACGACCCACCTGGCTCTCGGCGAAGATGCATCCGCCGTGCTGGGTCAGTATCTGATGAGCGACAGCCAGGCCGAGGCCCGTACCGCCGCTATTCTTCGTCGTAAAGAGCGGTTCGAAGACCTGCTCCAGGATCTCGGGAGACATGCCGTGGCCCGTATCCGACACCGAAATCTGGATGAACCGCTCGGGTTTCGCGACGACGCCGAAGTCGAACACCGAATCCGCGGAGGGCTCGCAGGCCTCGATCGTGAGAGTGCCGCCGGAAGGCATCGAGTCGCGCGCGTTGGTCACAAGATTGGTCATCACCTGCGATAGCTGGTGTCTGTCGGCAACAATGCACGTGCCGCGGTGAGGGATCTTCGACACCAGGCGCACGACATTCCCTGCCATGATCTCCGCCTCCGGAATGAACTTCGCCCACCATTCGCCCAAATCCATGGCGGAAGTTACCGGCAATGCGGGCTGCGTGAAGCGGAGGATCTCGCTGGCGATGCGCTTTCCGCGCTGGATCGAATTCGAAATGTGTCCGGCGCTCCTGTTGATCATCTCGGACGTGGCATTCGGACGCCGCATCAGCTCAGCGAACGGCTGGATTCCCATCAGGACGTTGTTGAACTCGTGAGCCACCGTGGCCGCGAGCCGGCCAAGACTGCTCAGCCGGTTGGCCTGGGCGAGCTGTACTTGCAGCAGTTTCCGCTCCGTGACGTCTCGCGACACGATCACAATCGCCATCGCGCCATCGGAGATCAGGTTGCGGGCCACCACTTCAAACGAGCGCCAGGAGGCGTTGTGATGGCGGAAGCGGAATTCGGCCGTGGTGTTCGCTGCCGGGTCGGCCCTCTGCGTGTCCAGGAACTCCGAGGCTTCCACCCTGCTCTCCGGGTGAACGAAGTTGATGAACGCGGTCCCGACGACGGAGTCGACGGTGACTCCGAGGACCCGTTCGACCGACGGACTCTGATAGCTGATCGTTCCGTCGGGTTGGATGGTGGTGATTAGATCCGAGGCATTCTCGATCATGGAGCGAAAATGCTCCTCGCTGTGCCGGATGGCAGCGAGCGACTCCTCGCGCTCGGTCACGTCGCGAGCGACGACGCGAACGATGGGCGTAGGCGTCCCGTCGGTTCTCAGTGTGTTGGTGTACTCCCACAACCTGCGGCTGCCGTCGCTTCCGACCACCCCGATGTTTCCGGACGCCGATCCCTCTCGCTGAAGCAGATCGAGATAGTCGACGAAAGTGGGAACGTTGCCGTCGACGAGATGATCCTCCAGCTTCTGCCCGCGGAGGCTTTCGCTGGACGTATTCAAAGCTTTCCCTGCAGCCGGGTTCGCCGACAGGATCCGGCCAGCAAGATCATGAGTTCCAATCAGCTCGCGCGAGCTTTCGACGAGGTCGCGGAAGCGGTCTTCACTGGCCACCAGCGCCTGATAGGCTTCGCGTCTCGTGCTGATGTCGCGAATCGCAGCGACCCTGTCGCCGCTCGGCATGGCGGCGCCGCAGACCTCCACCGCCAGGCTCGTTCCGTTCTTCTTCAGGACACGAGTCTCGTATCGGCTCGAGTCGTTGGAACCGATGTGTTCGAGCACGTTGGCGCGCTCGTCGAGCGGCACGAGGTTCTCGACTGGCATGCCCTCGAGCTCACCGGTGGAGTAGCCCATCATCGCCGCAAAAGAGTCGTTGGCCTCGAGGACTCTCCCGTTCCTGACCACGCAGACTCCGTCGAAGCCGACCTTACAGAGAACGCGGAACCTTTCTGCCTCGGCCGCGAGACGCATCGCAGCCTGTTCGGCAAATGGCTGCCGCTTCGGCCTTCGGGCGGGGACACGCCGCTCTGCGTTACGCAACGGAGGCTCCACCCGGCACCGGCGCATCAGGCGCGCCGGCCGGGGTCACAACGGTGCGGGCCGTCCATTGCCCAGGCGCATCAATGGCACGCGCAACAGACGCGATCGCAGCGATGCGATCCGGCTTCTGGACGAAGCGAGGTTTGAGGTCGATCAGCTGTCCCTCGAATTCTTCCACTGAGATCGTCGATTCCATGTCTCCTTCTTGCGCGATCGAACGGGTCACGCGCGCTGCACATCACCAGTGCTCCCAACAGCACGAAAAAATACACACGCCGTGTCAGGCGAGCGTGGCGTTTGTTCGCATGACGACCGGCAGTCACGTCGACGTAACCGCGGTCGAGGCTGGCGTCTGTATTTATCGGCCCCTTGAGTGGCACTCATGTACGCCACACAACTCAAGGAAGAAGCGAGATTTGAGCGATCCAGCGACAGGTATCCAACCCGAACACCTCTTGATCATCGAGGACGAAGACAACATCCGGGAGGTGGCGTCGCTGAGTCTGGAAGTCACGGAGGGGTGGCAGATCAGTACCGCCAGCAGCGGCGCCCTTGGAGTCGCTCTCGCACTGCGTGAGAAGCCGGATGCCATCCTGCTGGACGTGATGATGCCGGATAAGGACGGCCCCGCCATATTCCGCGAGCTTCAGAGCAGCGAAGAAACTAACGCGATCCCGGTCATTTTTCTGACGGCGAAAGTTCAGGGACCCGAACGGCAGAGGTTCATGGAGCTGGGCGTTCGCGGCGTGATCGCAAAGCCTTTCGATCCCCTCACGCTCGGCAAGCAGATCCGTGATGCTCTGGGTTGGCGCACGAGCACAGAGGCGGTCGCTGAATCGACGTCCCAACCGCCCTCGACTCTCGAGCCGCACCGGCGATGACGTGCGTGCCTGACCACCCCGCGAACGCTCGCGCGCTCGTGGCGGAATGATGAGCATCGCTTCCGACCGGTGCGCCTCCAATCACCAGATACTGTTACCAACGGCATCATCCTCGGCGCCACGCGCGTGGCGTTCGTGACGATCCTCGCGCTGATCGCGAAGTACCGCGAGCGTCGTTCCAAGTTCAATCCCGACTTCAAGCCGACCGTCAGCGTGGTCATCGCCGCGTTCAACGAAGAGAAGGTGATCGCGCGCGAGGCGTTCCGCGCCGCGTACACGGTGTTGATGCATCCGCGCTGCATGAATTGTCATCCGGCAGGCCAGGCGCCGCTGCAGGGCAAGGCGGAGTGAATCTTCACGGCCGATCGATCATCTCCAAACGCCGCTGGTGAAGTGGAGCTGGTCGCCGGGTGACGGTCGAAGCACGCCGCCGATGAGCTATTCCGAATTCGTGAAGGACATGCGCGAGTGGGTCGACAAGGGCGGCGCCTGTCCGGAGTGAGGCGTCCTGACAGCGGGCGGCGTTGCGCATCGCGCCCGATCCGGCGTAGCGTGCGCGCATGAAACACGCCGCAGCGCGTCCCGCTCGGCTCCGTTCGTGACCGGGTTGCGGTCAAGCAAGCGAGAAGACGCATCGCCCACCATGAATGCGCGGACGACAAAGGGCTACGCGAACTCCGCCGCATCGGCGGGCCTGGCGAAAAAGTAGCCCTGCCCGAGAGTGATGCCGAGGTGCGCCGCCATCGCGGCCGAGGACTCGTCCTCGATGCCTTCGAGAATCAGCTGGCACTCGAAGTCGTTTGCCAGCGAGAGCAGATTCATGACGATCTTCATCCGCGTGGGATCCTTCTCGAACCCCGTCCCGAAGTGCTGGCTGACTTTGAGGAACGACGGCCGGACCGTGTCCATCAATGGCAGATGCGAGTACGCGACGCCTACATCATCGAATGCGAAGCGGATTCCGTGCTTCCGCAGCTCGTCGATGGCCTTGAGAACGTGCTTCGAATGGCCGAGTGAGCCTTGCTCGGTGATTTCCAGAACGAGCTGGCCGAGCCCGACGCCGCTTCGTTCCGCCTGCGAGGCGAGCGTGTCGGTGAACGACGTGCCAGAAGCGAACACCTCAGGGTGGACATTGAGAAACAGAAGGCCCTTCCTGGCCAGCGCAGCGCCGGCGTGCAACGAGCGTGTGATGCACGCCAGCTCGAGCTCGACCACTCGGTGTTTTCGCTCCGCGTACTTGAACAGCACTTCCGGATCGCGGAGCGGAGAATCGGTGTGGAACCGCGCCAGCGCCTCGTAGCCGAGGATGCCGGGATCCCCTCCAAGGCGCACGATCGGCTGGAACACCGTACCCAATGAGTCGCTGCGGACGATGGCATCGAGCGGTGTCATCCGGATGATGCGATCGAAGCCACTGAGCGCCGACAACGCCGAACAATGGAGCATGTCGATCGTAGCCTCGAGCTCACTCACTTCGAATGGCTTGAGAAGAAACCCCACGGCGCCGCGCTCGGATGCCTCCAGTTGCAGCGCCTCCGACGCGCTCCCGGTGATCAGGATGATGCGGCTCTCGGGCGTGTGCTTCTTTGCGAAGCGGATAAAATCGAGTCCCTCGTAACCGAACGGCCCGGAGATCCGGATGTCTGCCACGATGTGCGACGGGTGCATCTTTTCTACGATCATCTCCGCCGACTCGACGTCATTGCAGGTGATCAGCGTCCGTCCTTCGCGCTCCAGACCCGCGGCCAGTCCGTCGGTGACCATCTCGTCGTCGTCGAGAATCAGAATGAGCTGCGATTCCTGTGAAGGGACCGCGAGCGTTCCGCCTGGTCCGCTCTGTTGATCCGGGGAAGTCGTTTCATGCAGCATGTTGCCCTGCCTTCGGTTTGTCGGTTACGGTCTCAAAAAGTCGGATGACGCGCGCTTCGAAATCGGCCGGGCTGCAGCGGCTCTTCGTCAGGAACTCCGTCGGTCCAAGGCGCAGCCGCAACTGATCGGCCCTCTCCACATCCAGAGCCGAGTAAACGAGCAGCGGAACACGTCCGAAGCTCGCGCTCTCCCGCAGAGATCGGACGACCGCGAAGCCGTCCATGTCGGGGAGGATGAGGTCGAGGACGATCAGGCTCGGATGATGCTGGCTGCACAACCGGACCGCCTCGCTCCCTGTGGATGCGTGAAAGGTCTGGATGCCGTGGTTCTGGAGCGCGGTGATCATGACGCCTGCCAGATCGAGATCGTCCTCCACCACGAGAATGCACGGCGTTCTGAGCGCCACGTCGAGGGCCTGGATCAGGCTGTCGCTCTTCGCCGGCGTGCCCACCCAGGTCGCGACCGTGTTCGCATAGTGTTCGTATGAATCCGGGAGCTGCGCGGTAACGACCACGATCGGAACATCGCGCGTCTCGGCGCTCGCCTCGAGGGCTTCGACGATCTGCCGGCCCTGCGCGCCGTCGGCAGTACCGAGCACGATCGCATCAGTCTGTCCGCTGGCCGCGAACGCCAGTACGCCGTCCGCCGACGTTGCCGTCACGACCTGAAACCCGCCGCGCTCCAGCACTTCGGTAACGGTCGGTGTCTCGTCACTCTGGAGGATTAGGATCGTCTTGGATGCAGGTTCGATTGGCAGCGCCGCGATGGCGGGAACCGCTACCGGAATGGTGAACAGAAACCGTGTGCCGGCGGGATCATTCCTCTCCGCCCAGATCCGGCCGCCGTGCGCAGTGACGATGCTCTGGCTGATGGCCAGGCCGAGACCGGTGCCGCCCTTGTCCCGTGAGTCCGAGGCATCGACCTGGCTGAAACGTCCAAAGATCGACTGGAGCTTATCCTCAGGCACGCCACGTCCCTGATCGGCCACGCAGAACGAGACGTCCGTCGGGCCATTCACTCCGCTCAACGTCACCGTGGTGTCGCGCGGCGAGAATTTCACGGCGTTGCCCAGGAGATTGGTCAGCGTCTGAATGATCCGATCGCTGTCGCCCCAGACTTGTCCGGTGGCAGGCAGCAGGACCAGCCGGACTCCGGCATCGTCGGCCATCGACTGAAGGCCTTCGACTGCCTGCTTCATCAGGACGCCGGCGTCCACCGCGCGGCGAACCAGCTCGACCCTCCCCGACTCGATCCGCTCCAGATCGAGGATGTCGTTGATCAGCCGCACCAGGCGATCGGTGTTGCTGACCGCGATCTCGAGCATGCGTTGCCCCTTCTCGCCGATCGGACCGATCAGGCCGCTGCTCAGGAGGCCGAGCGCGCCGCGAATGGAAGTGAGCGGGGTCCGCAGTTCGTGGCTGACGGTAGACACGAACTCACTCTTCAAGCGTTCGATGGCCCGTCGCTCGGTCACGTCGCGGAACATGTTCACCGAACCCTGCTGGTTGCCCGCGTCATCGAACATCGGCGTGGAGGAGTACTCGACCGGGAAGCTCGTACCGTCTTTCCGCCAGTATGTGTCCAGCGCCAGCGCGAGCGTTTCACCGCGAAGGATGGCATGCGTGTTCGCACAATCCGCTTCCGACCAGGGCGTTCCGTCGGGATGTGAGTGGTGGACGGCCTCGTGAATCGATTTCCCTACCACATCGCCCAGCGTCATGCCGAACATGTTCAATCCGGCCGGATTGATGAACTTGGCCCGCCCGTCGAGGCTGATACCCATGATCCCGTCCGTGGCACTGTTGAGAATCAGGGCGCTTTCGCGGGCCAGCCGGGCATTGACCTCGGCGATCTTGTCGGCGGCGTTCTTGGCGATGAGCAATTCCTCGTTGGCGGTGGTGAGCTCGCCCGTGCGCAGGGCGACTGTCTCTTCGAGGTCAGTCTGATGCCGCAGCAGACTTTGATTTCGCTGCTCGATCTCGCTCAGCATGCTGTTGAATCCGGTCACCAGGCTGCCGATCTCGTCGCCGGCGTGAAACTCCCGTGGTGAGGCACGCACGGTGTAGTCCTTGTGTTGAGACACCTCTCCGGTCAGGCGCGCCAGGTCGACGATTGGTTGGGAGATTCTGCCCTGCAACCTGCGCGATAGAGTGAAAGCGACGATCACGCACACGAAGAGAATGACCGCCGTG
>DASWBG010000192.1:0-14514 GCA_036390715.1 Gemmatimonadaceae bacterium | reverse complement strand
GAACGCTCCATCGATGTGATGAAGCGTCCAAGCTCCCGAAAGCCCATGTCTGTCGGCGCCTTCTGCGCCAGCGTCAGCTGCTTCGGGGGTTCCGTGAAGTGTCGGTCGACCAGTGAGTCGAAGCTGAAGGTCATGTTGTGGAGCGTATCGGGTATCACGTGCATGGCTCCGCGTTGCAGCACCCAGCCCTTCGACGGTTTATAGCGCGCGTTGTTGGCAGTGATGACGTACGAGGGATAAGTGGGACCGTTGCCCTTTCGCTCGATCACCATTCCTTCGATCGACGGCTCGATGAGATGCAGGGCGCCGATCTTGTAAACGCGCCCACCGTCGGCCGCGTACGCGAAGTTGTAGCGGTCGTTACCGATGTTGACGCGGTTCGGATCAAGAATGTCCGATCGCTTTTTGTTGGTAACCGGAGCGAGCTCGCCGAGAATGAGACCGAGAACGGTCGCGATGATCGCGCCCGCGAAAATGGGGGCGATGAGGCGGTAGAAGCTGATGCCGGATGCCTTTGCTGCGGTAATCTCCGAGTGTCGCGTCAGTGCTCCAATTGCGAATACCGTCGCGAACAAAACTGCCGCCGGGAGCACCATGAACATCGAGTCGGGAAGCCAGTACAGGTAACTGAGCGCGATGCGCCCGACCGACAAGTGCTGGCCAAGATACTTATCCAGGTTGTCCGTGAGGTCGATGATGATGATGAGGATCGGAAAGCCTAGCGCCGTCGCCACGAAGATGTTCCAGAACTCGATGAACACGTAGCGGTCGAGCGCCCGCACCATTCTCTTCAAGCGGCGAGTCTCGCGCGTGCTTCCCGGCGCTTCTTCCATGCGAACTTCGCCCGGATCGATCCCTTGATCGAGCCGATCATCTCTCTCATGTCGCCGCCGCGGGCGGTCGTGCCCTCTTGACCCATCTTCATCAGCATCCAAAGGGCTACCAGGGAGAAGATCACGTTCGCCATCCACATCGATACTACGGCCGGCATGAGTCCGCGCTTGGCGATCGACTCGCCGGCGATCAGGCATACATAGTAAAGCGCGAACACGAACAGACTGACGCCGATCGTGAGACCTACGCCACCGCGCGGAAACCGCAATGCGATTGGTGCGCCCAGGAGAACGAACACGAAGCACGCGACTGCCAGAGCAAACTTCTTGTGGATTTCGACCCCATAGGAGTTCATGAGCGTCGCGGTGTCCTGAAGCCGGATCCTCGACACTTCGATCGCGGCGAGATCGGACGAGCTGGGCGGCGGTCCTTGTGTCACCGTGTTATTGGGGCTGGGAGTGGCTGGTGTTAATCCCCTGGACGTTGGCGGTGGGAGAGTAGTTGCGGCGGTGCCCTGTCTTGTCGTAGGCGGAAAAACAGCCCGGGTCGATGAAGCGCTCTGCGACGTCGACGAGGCGCTTTGCTTCACATTTGCTTTTGGGATCGTCGATACGCCCTGAGCTTTTGCCGCCTTGGGCTTGAGGAACGCGAGAGCGTTGCAGTACAAGCGGCCAAGCCCGATGTCCCAGGGTGCACTGGTCTCTGCGTTGAGCATGTCCGTGGTCAGCTTCGCCCTCGATTTCTTGAGCACGGCGAGCCTCGTCTCGAATTCCCTGAGGGCGTCATCGTGATCGCGGCGCGCCCTGTCCTGTGCCGCTTGCATCTCGCACACTGTCATCTCGCGGTCGCTCTTGTAGGAATCGGCGGTGGTTTTCTGAAACTGGTTACCCACACCGCGCACCCGAACGCGCGTGGAGTCGAAGAACACTCGCCGGAGCTCGTCCGGGTTCGCCGTCGGAACGTCCTGGATGTTGCCGTGGTAGAGCGTGAGCTCGAGATCGGTCATCCCCTTGGTCATCCCCATGTTGCCGCTGTCAGCGTAGATCGTACGGTGACGCGTCGGGTCTCCCATGTCGTAGATGACCACCTCTCGCATCAGATTTGTCGCTTCGTCGAGATGCCCCGCGCGAAGGTAGAACTTTCCGGGACTTACTTCGTTGATCACCTGCTCACGCAGCCCGAACGTCGGCTTCTTCTGGGCGATGTCCCGCTGAAGAACAGCCAGCCGGTGATTCGACCTCGGAAGGATCTGATCGTTGAACCCGATCATCACGACCGTCACGCCGAGCGCCGCCCAGAGCACGGGCTTCAACACGCTTACGATGCTCACGCCACTGGCCTTGAGGGCTGTGATCTCATTCTCAGCGGCCAGACGGCTGAACGCGTAAAGAGTGGCAACGAGAACCGCCATCGGCAGGGTCAGGGCCACAGTGAGCGGCACGGACAACCCGAAGAATTCGGCGATCACGAGCGTCGGCAAGCCTTTGCCGACCAGCTCCCCAAAGTGCTTTCCGATATACTGCAACAGCAGGATCGAAGTGAGCGCCGTAAGGGCGAACGTCAGCGGACCGACATGTTCCTCTAGAACGTAGCGGTGCAGTATCTTCACGGAGTGAAATATACCCTCCGCCTGTGGGTAAGCGACACGCAGACAACGAGTTCCGCGCGTTCGGCGGAGCGACGCTCGCGCTCCGCTGCGATTGTGTTTGCCGCGATTGCGTTGCTCGCTGCGGCGGGTCAAACAGCTCGCGGGCAGGACCCGAGCGATACGACTCGAAAGATTACTCCAGCCCCGCCTGTGACTCCGCCAAGCGGCACACCCGGAACCCCCGCGCTCCGGTTGAGGCTCGGACGCGACACGCTCCCGTTAAAGCTCCCGTCCGTTCTCTCGCAGGGTGAGCGCGAGTCGTTCCGTCAGGCTCAGGCACAGATCGAGGCGGCGCGCGCGACGGCATTCCAGCAGAACATGCGCGCGATCATGCAGGCAGTATGGGGTGAGATCGCGACCAACAACTTCGCCACTTCGACGCCCGCGCCGGCGTATCCCGGTCAATTGCCGCCGAAGCCGAAGCCTACCGTCCCGCCCAAGCGCGTGCCGATCCTCGGGGAATATGCTGATCTCGGACTTCAGATCGACGGACGACTCGAGTTTCGCGGCGAGAAAAATCAGAGCGCTCTCTGCTCGTCGACATTCTTTTTCGATCCAGTCGCCGACTGCCGCAATTTCTTCGAGCCCAACGTCGACTTTCAGTTTGCGGCCAAGTCCGGCGGCATCGTCGCCGACAGAGTGCACGTCAATCTTGACTATGACACCCAGCGCGAATTCGACGCGTCGAACAACATATCGATCTACTACGAGGGGAAGCCCAGCGAATTCGTGCAAAGGCTCGAGATCGGCAATGTGACCTTCCAGCCGCCTGCTTCCCGGTACATCACCGCCGGAATCGCGAGCGGCAATTACGGAATCCAGGCTATCACGAAGATCGGGTCGATGCGGGTGAAGGCAATTCTCGCACAGCAGAAGGGGAATATCGTTCGCGATCGCGTGTTCACAGTCGGCGACCGCACGCTTCAGGCGATCGATCGAAAGATCGAGGACTATCAGTTCGAGTCGCGCCGATTCTTTTTCACGATCAACCCCAAGCTCTTTGGCACTGCGTACCCGAATGTCGACATACTCGATACGAGGAAAATGGCGACGCTCGCCGCTTCTCTCCCGGATACGCTGCGGCCAACGAAGATCTTTCTCTACCGCTTGCTGATCGGCGGGCAGCCGCCCAATCCAAACGGGCCTCAGTTCCGACTTATCGGCAACCCTCGCTCTCGGCGCGGGCAAGTCTACGAGTACCTGCGCGAAGGCGTCGACTATTACGCCGACCCATCTCTGCTCTGGATCGCGCTGGTGCGTCCGCTCGCGCTCAACAATGAGCGGCTCGTCGTCGCATATCGTGTCCGCATCAACGGCCGGGACACGGTCTATACGGCGACGGGTGGCACCCCTGACCTGACTTATACGCCTGCGCGGGAGCAATTCGCGAATCTCATCTGGGATCCCAACGTGCAGCCTGGCGATCCCGAGTTCGATCGCGAAATCCGAAGCGTCTACCGCCTTGGCGGAGCGGATCTACGGCGTCAGAGCGTGACGCTGAAGGTCGTCACGGGGAGCGCCGACGATCAGGAGAAACCCGCCGCCGGCAACGCCGATACGTATCTCAAGCTTTTCGGCCTCGCGCAATCGACGAACAGCTCGAGCTTCGATCTCGAGAATCGCATTTGGCCGCGACCAAGTGATCCGAACTTCGAGCTCAGTCTCGGCTCGCCCGGCGCGCACACCATCCGCGATCAATTCCTCGTCTTTCCATCTGCCAAGCCCTTTGCTTCAACTGGTCTTGCTGTCAGTGGCAATCCGACCAACGACACGATCTACACGACGCCGCCGGAATACGTGCGCTCCTCGCAGCGGCCGCTGGCGATCTACCACATCCGGATGCAAGCACAGGCAGAAGGAAGCGGAGAGGGCGGAGCGCTGATGCTCGGTACGGTGCAGATACGTCCGAATTCCGAGCGCCTGCTCGTCGACGGCATTCCACTGACCCGCGGTACCGACTACTCCGTGGATTACGACCTCGGCCGCGTTTCGTTCAATCGACCCGACACACTTTTTCCGCGGCCGCGCCAGGTCACGGTTCAGTACGAGGAGAATCCAGTCTTCGAGGAGACTCCGACATCGATCCTCGGTGCCACCGCGGAGATCCCGTTCGCGAATGGGCAATTGAACTTCACCGCGATCTCCCAGAGTCAGCACACCAACTTCACGCGACCACCGCTCGGGTTCGAGCCCGCCGCCTCGCTCGTTGCTGGTGTAAGCGCACTCTTCAATTTCGACGCCGAGCCGTTGACCCAACTGGTGTCCAAGATGCCGTTCGGACAAACGACGGCTCCTTCTCACGTCGCCTTCTCCGCCGAGCTCGCCGCAAGCCGCCCGCAGACGAACGCGTCCCAGCAGGCTTATCTGGAATCATTCGAAGGTGAAGGCGGTCTGCCGATCGCGCTCACAGATCCGCAATGGTATTTCAGTAGTCAGCCGGCACTTGGAACCAGTATCCCGGCGCGCTTCGGGGCGACGGTGTTCGATCTCTCCCGCGCCACGACGATGGCATGGCAGAGCAATGGGCTGGACGCTGATGGCAACCGGGTCAGCTATCGCATCGACCAGATTGACACGGCGGTTTCCCAGAGCGGAACCGGCATCTCCGGCCCGGAGCCAATGCTCTGGCTTACACTCTATCCGCTCTCTGTCGGCGGACAGCTGAAGGGGAACGCATTTCGTTGGACGGTGCCTAACGTCCCCTCGGGACGGCGGTGGCGCTCCGTTCGCACGGTCCTCAACCCCAGCGGCGTCGATATATCGCGTGCGGAGAATCTCGAGTTCTGGGCGCAGATCCCGATTGGCGGCACGCAGTCGAAGAATCCGACGATCGTTTTCGATTTCGGAGACATCTCTGAAAACTCCGTCTCCTTCGGGCCCGACACGCTGATCATTCGTCAGGGTGCGCTTCCCGGCGCGCTCGACACGACCTATCACGGCAAGCGGATTGAGGGTCTCGATACTCTTAACAGCGAGCGAGATCCCTTTTCCCGCGCCTTTAACGTGGCGATCAACGACAACGGGCTGCCCGGTGATGTCGTCGACTCTCTGACCGTCGAGTACGACACGCTACCGGGCCAGCCGCCGACGTTCGCGACGCTGCGTTTCGCGCCCACTTGCCGGGGCGGCTACGGACAACGCCAGATCCTCGGCGACTCGCAGACCAACTGCACGATCCACAACAATCGCCTCGACGAAGAAGACATCGATGCCGACAACGTTCTCAACCTCACCACGGCGGAGCGCGATCAGGAGCAGTGGCAGCGCTACGTCGTCAATCTTGCCGACCCTTCGAAGCGCACACGGTTGGGAGTATGCAGCCAGCCGCCCCAGCTCGCCGGCCAACCGATAGTTGCGCACGACAACGTGTGCTGGGCCTTCTTTCGCGTACCGTTCCACACGCCGGACGACTCTCTTGGACATCCTTTGCTGCGTCGAGCACGGGCGCTTCGCATCACGGTGATCTCTGGCGACGGACTCGCCGATGATGAGTTCAGCACGGTTCCGTTGGCTCGACTCCGGCTCACCGGCGCCCCCTGGCTCAAGGTCAGCGACAGAACCCTGCACGGCATCGCCGGGGATCAGACGTCGACCGGCACGGTTCAATCGGGAGTGGTCGGCACGCAGGACAAGACGGTGCGAAACGGCATTGACTACGAATCACCGCCCGGTGTTACCGATGCGCCGACGAGCAAGACTGTCGCCTTCCAGCCCGGCCTCGTCCAGATCAACGAGCGGTCCCTGCGGCTCATCTCGACCGATCTCGCCGCGTTCGACCGCGCGGAGTCGTATTTTCGGTTCCCGGAAGGCGAAAAGAATTTCATGAGCTACAAGGAGCTGCGGGTCTGGGCGCGCGGCGTGAGCAGCGGTTGGGGTCCGGATGGGGAGCTTCAGTTCTACATCAAGATCGCCCGCGACGACAACAACTTTTACATGTATCGCACGCCGATAAACTCGGGAAAATCGAAGGTCGCGTGGCTGCCCGAAATCAGCGTGAGCTTTGCGAAACTGTTCGCGTTGAGGGCGCAGATTCAGAACGCGTATCTCCAGGGAAGACTGCGTAACACCTGCAAGGGTCTCGACTCCGTGCTGATTGCGAACACGCCGCTTCCACCGGGGGTGACCGCCGGCTCTGTTTACGCCGCGTGCGACGACGGATACATGGTGTACACGCTCGACCCGGGCGTGAGTCCTCCAAATCTCGCGGCCGTTCAGGAGCTGGCCGTCGGAATGGTCAGACTTCCCGTTGCGGCTGCCACGAATCCGGTTATTCCCGGTGACACGCTGGAAGTGTGGGTTGATGACATCAGGCTCGCGGGCGTCGTCAACCAGACGGGGTTCGCCGGCCAGGCCGGACTGACGATCGTCGCTAGCGACTTCGCCGACATCCGGATCAACGCCAGCAGGCGCGATCCGAATTTCAGGCAGTTGGCCGAACAGCCGAGTTTTCTCACCGATAACAACTGGGACTTCAGCTCCGCGTTCCACCTCGAGAGGCTGCTTCCCGCGTCTCTGGGGCTGTCGATTCCTTTCACCTTCAACTACACATCCGCGTCCGTCGACCCGTTGTTCGTCTCGCAGTCCGACATCGAGGCTGACGCCATTGAAGGATTGCGCATGCCCCGCTCCGAGGCGACATCGATCACTCTGAGCCTCCGGCGTACGAAGCAATCGAGTGGCTCGATGTGGTCGCCGCTTCTCAACAACCTCACGCTCAACTCTTCGTATACGACCGGCGTGTCGCGCAGCGAGTATGAAGACGGCAAGGCCAAGAATTTCGTCGTGGGACTCGACTTCAACCTGTTGCGGGCGCTGGTCCCCGATCTCGCGCGGTGGTCGCCGACGGAGCTTCATCTCACCACCGCCTATACCAACGGACACGACGATCGAGTCTCGTTCCTCAAGCCCGCCTTCGCCCTCGACGACACTGCGCGTCCCGTCAAAGGCAGAAACCGGACCTGGAGCAACGGCAGCAGTCTCGTGTTCCGCCCGTTCAAGGCGGCCGCGGTTCGCTGGGACATCACGTCGGTGCGTGACCTGCGCGGGTACGGCACGGATTCTCCTCTCGGACTCGTCTCCGCCAGCGATCGCGATCGGGTGCTTGGTACCGACACGGGACTGGAGCGCGAGCGAGCAATGCAGGCCGGAATAAATATCTCACCTCCCATTACCGCGTGGTTTCGGCCGAGGCTGGACTTTGGAACTTCGTACAACATGCTCCGGGACCCGAACACCCTCAGCTTCGCACGCGAAGGAGACAGTACCAGCGCGCTGCGAATCCCCAGGCGCCTCGGCAATTCGCAGACGACTACCGCGGGTTTGACGCTTGATTTGCCACGCGCGATCAAGCTGCACACCGACAGCAACAGTTTTATTCGCGGGTTCCTAGGCGGTCTCCAGCCGGTGGACATCAACTTCAATCGCAGCGTCCTCTCCGTTTATGATGGGAGCGGTGTGCCGGCTCCTCTCTTGTATCAGTTTGGGCTCGGTGGCATCAATACGTTCCGGCAGCTCGGAGACCAATTGGCAACGAGCGTCGGCCTCGTGACACAGTTCTCCGTCAACAATTCGCTGAACCTTCCGTTCGGCGCGAGCCTGGCGACGCGATACCAGCGCATCAACACGAGAAACTGGACCCAGAGGCTCGAGCAGGGACAGGACATAGTTGATGGAACGCAGATCGCGTTTCCGGATGTCTCGCTGCGCTGGGCCGGGCAGCCGATTGTGCTCAAGTCGGTTATCTCGAGCCTGGGAGCAAATGCGCGCGTCCTCGAGACGCGACAGTTCAACGGCACCCAGCCGTTGCTCGGCGAAGTGATCGACGACAGGGGAGAGCTCCGCGTTCGGACCTTTCCGCTGAGCGGCTCGATTGTATTCGCGGGGGCCCGGCCCCTCGCCAGCACTGTGGGGTATTCGTTCTCCAAGCGGTTGGATTCGAAGCCGGGGTTGAGCAGCAACGGCGACAACGCTGAGTTCAGCATCGATGTGTCGAAACCGTGGGGGCTACCCGCCGACTGGAATGCGCGGAGCGACCTGCGGACGCGCATCAGCTATCAGAAGAGTCAGGGACAGAATTTCGTCGTCAATCCGCTGGCGCTAACCGGGGAGAGCAGGCTGTCCGACAATGGTCGGCGTGCCTTCAGTATGAGCGCCGATACGGATGTCGCTGAAAACATTTCGTCGAGCTTCGTCATCTCGCGCGTCGAGAGCTTCGACCGTAACCTTAATCGCAATTTTACGCAGACGGTGCTCAGCGCTGTGATGCACCTGCAGTTTTACGCTGGGGAATTCAAGTGAGATCAATGCTCGTCATTCTGCTGTTGTGCCTGGTCGCCGGTTGCAAGGGAGACGCAAATGGGGGAAGCGCCACGCAAAGGAGCGCGGGCGCGACGGCGACCGCGACCGGGTTCAACGGAAGTGCCGCCTATAACTATGCGAAATCACAGGTCGATTTCGGCCCGCGAGTGCCGGGATCCCCGGCCGCCAGGCAGGCGGGTGACTGGATCATCCGGCAGATGCGCGCACGGGCCGATACGGTGATCGTCCAGGCGTTTAACTACACTACCGCTGACGGGAAAAAACTGCCGCTGCGAAACATCCTGGCGCGATTCCGTCCCGAGCTTCCCGAGCGGGTTCTTTACATCACACACTGGGACTCGCGTCCCATCTCGGAGTCGGCCGCGACCGAAGCCGAGAAGAAGATGCCGGTTCCCGGGGCCAACGACGGCGCGTCCGGCGTCGGAATGTTTATCGCGCTCGGCGATGTCCTCAAGAAAACCAAACCGAACGTGGGCGTCGATCTCCTCTTCACCGATGGCGAGGATTACGGACAGTTTGGTCCGCCTGAGGTCGACGTTCTCATCGGCGCGAAGTACTTCGCTACGCACCTGCCGTCGCCAAACTACAAACCGCTGTACGGCGTTCTCTGGGACATGATCGGCGACAAGGACCTTCGCATCCCTTACGAGATGTACTCCTTTCAGCAAGCACCCGAAGTCGTGTCGCGCGTGTGGCAGACCGCTGCGGATCTCGGTCACGGCGACGTGTTCGTGCAGGAGAGCGGTGGCCAGATTGTCGACGACCACATCCCGCTGCTGAATGCCGGGCTGCGTGTGATCGATGTCATCGATCTCACTTACCCTCCGCACCACACGCCGCACGACACTATGGACAAGATTTCCGCCAAGTCACTGGCGACGGTCGGAGATGTCGCAACCGCGCTGGTCACGCGCAAGTAGAGCATGAGAGGTAAGCTCACGGTCCTCATGATCACGGCATTCGTGGACATGCTTGGGCTGGCGATGGTTATCCCGCTCCTTCCATTCTACGCAACCAAGCTCGGAGCCTCGGCGACGATCGTCGGGGTTTTGATCGCTGCCTTCTCCATCGCCCAGCTCGCGAGCGCGCCTCTCTGGGGCCGATTCTCGGATCGCTATGGACGACGGCCCGCGTTGCTCGCGGGCCTGCTGATTTCGGCGGTCGCGTACGTGATCTTTGCTTACGCGATCACACTGTGGCTCCTTCTTTTGTGCCGAATCGTGCAGGGTCTTGGTGGCGGGACGATCGGTGTCGTCCAGGCGTATGTGGCCGACGCCAGTGATCCAAAGGACCGAGCCAAGAGTCTCGGGTGGCTCTCCGCCGCGACCAGCTTGGGAGCTGTCGTTGGTCCCGCCATCGGCTCCGCCCTGATACACTGGGGACGCCCCGCACCCGGTATCGCATCCGCGATCTTCTGCATCCTCGTCAGCGTCTTCGCCGGCGTTTATCTGCGCGAGTCGCGCGAGGAAATCGCGGCGACGAGTGAACACGCGGTCGTTCACCAGACAAGTGCGGGCGCCGTATGGAGCGTGATCGCGCGCCCAAGAGAGCCCGCTCAGCGATTGATCTGGATCTACGCGATCGCGATTGGCGCCTTCTACGGCACCGCGCCGACCCTTCCGCTGCTGCTCGCCAATCGGCTCCCGATCAACGAAGGTAATGTTGGCTACTTCGTCATGTACCTTGGCGGAATGGGAGTCTTCGTCCGCGCCGGAATCCTTGGCCGCATGATCGAATGGCTTGGGGAAGTTCGACTTACGCGGCTTGGACTTGTGCTGCTGGCGCTTGGCCTGGCACTGATCGCGGCGGTACACTCTTATCTAACGCTTCTAATTGCCTTGACCCTCATGCCGCTCGGCACGGCCTTCGTCTTCCCCTGCGTGACCGCGATGCTGTCCAGAGTCGTCCCGACCCGGCACAGAGGGTTGTACATGGGGGTCCAACACACCTTTGGCGGTGTCTCGAGAGTCATCTTCCCGCTTGCGGCAGGCGTCGCCATGGATCACCTGGGCCTCGGCTTTCCGTTCGTGATCGCCGGAGTTCTGGTTCTCGCCACGCTGCTCCTCACGACCTCGATGGAAGAGTACGCTCCGGGTCGCGCGGCTTCGGTAACGAAGTCCGCCTGATCGTGGCTAGGGTCGGTCATGCCGACCCCTGCCGAGCGCAAGGCGCTCCTCTTTTTCTCGGTGGTTCTGGTCCTTGGCGTGTCAAACCGCGCCTACCGAACCCTGCACGGCAGCTCTCCAACCGACTCCCGAGCTCGCTCGGCCCTTGAAGCTCAGATAAGAGCGGCGGACTCCGCCCGCCGGTCTGGGCTCCGGAAGCCAAAGCGAGAGCGACAGCAAAGGGCGCCGCCAAAACTCACCGGACCGGTGGACCTCGACGTCGCCAGCGAGAAGGAAATCGAGGCACTGCGACACATCGGACCCGCTCTCGCCAGGCGTATCGTGGCCGATCGCGATTCCCTCGGCCCATTCGGCTCTATGGAAGGATTGAGTCGGGTAAAAGGCATCGGACCATCTATGGTAGCAAAGCTCGATTCAACGGTAACCTTCTCGTTGGTTCCGCGTCCTACAAACAGAGTCATATCCAGGCCATCCGAAGTGCCGAAAGCACGCAGGAAGCCTCACCGGAGGGACATGCGTCCTTGACAGCTCCTGCCGCAAAAACGCCGAGAATCGGCGATCTGCTCTTGAGAGAGGGACTGGTCACACAAGACCAGCTCAACAAAGCGCTTACCGAGCAGAGACACAACGGCACCCGCGTCGGCTACAACCTGGTCAAGCTCGGTTACGTTAAGGAAACCGACCTCACCAGGATGCTCGCGCGCCAGCACAAGATGCCCGCCGTCGACCTGACGAAGTTCCAGGTCGATCCGCGCATCGCCAAGCTCATTCCCGGTGAGCTTGCGCTGAAGCACAGCGTCCTACCCCTCAAACGGGATGGCCGAACGCTCACCGTCGCGATGTCGGATCCCGCATCCATGTCGGTGCTCGATGACATCAAGTTCATCACCCGCCTCGACATCTTCCCGGTCATCGCGGGCGAGTTCACTCTGCGCAACGCGATCGAGAAGTTCTATGCCTCGGGCGAGGCCCAGATGGAAAACCTCCTCGCGGACCTCGAAGACGATGACATCGAGATTCTCGAGAGCGAGAACGAAAACACGGCGGATAATGGCGCCTCGCTTGTCGATGAAGCGCCGGTCGTAAAGCTTATCAACGCCATCATGACCGACGCGCTAAAGAGAGGCGCCTCGGATATTCATTTCGAGTGCTTCGAGAAGGAGCTCCGGGTGCGCTATCGCATCGACGGAGCGCTGCAGGAAATCATGAAGCCGCCCATCAAGATGCGGCCGGCCCTCATCTCCCGCTTCAAGATCATGGCGAGTCTGAACATCGCCGAGCGACGCGTACCACAGGACGGGCGCATCAAGCTGAAGATCGGGAGCAAGGTCATCGATTTCCGTGTCTCCACCCTCCCGACGTTGTTCGGCGAAAAGGTGGTGCTTCGTATTCTCGACAAGGGCAACCTGACGCTCGACCTCGGGACGTTCGGCATCGAGCCCCGCGCCGAGCGCGAGCTGATGGATGCGATCTCCAACCCTTACGGCATGGTGCTCGTCACCGGCCCGACGGGTTCCGGTAAAACCACGACCCTTTACTCGGCTCTCTCCAAGATCAACAACATCGACGTCAACATCATGACGGCTGAGGATCCGGTCGAGTACAACCTGTTTGGAATCAATCAGGTGCTCGTCCGCACCGATATCGGCATGACTTTCGCCGCGGCGCTCAAGGCCTTCCTTCGTCAGGATCCCAATATCATCATGTTGGGAGAAATTCGAGACCTGGAGACCGGCGGCATCGCCATCAAGGCCGCGCTAACCGGTCACCTCGTCCTCTCGACGTTGCACACGAACTCTGCCCCGGAGACCGTCACGCGTCTTATGGACATGGGCATCGAGCCCTTTAACGTGGCTTCCGCGCTGAACCTGATTCTTGCCCAGCGACTGGTCCGTCGTGTCTGCTCCAAGTGCGCCGAGGCGTACAAGATGGACAAGGCGGAGATCGCGGGTGCCAAGATCGGCGGTGGAATCACGATGCGCGATATGCATTTCACGGACATGGCTCTTCGCGATGCGAAGACCCGCGCCACCGATGCTGCCAAGCCGTTCATGGACCAGATTACGCTCGACACCAAGATGGAAGACCTTCCGGTTTTTCGAGGGAGAGGGTGCGAGCAGTGCGATGGTACAGGTCTCAAAGGACGGCAAGGTCTTTACGAAGTGATGAACATGACGCCCCCGCTCCGAAAGCTGATCATGCAGAGTGCGGGCGCCGCAGAAATTCAGAAGGTCGCCATCGAAGAGGGAATGCTCACGCTCCGCATGGACGGCTGGCTCAAGGTACTCAAGGGAATCGCTCCCTTGGAGCAGGTAGTCCGTGAAACCTCCGCGCATTGATCCTCACCACTCGAATCGATAACCGATGACCTTACCGTTCATTGACACTTCCACTCCATCCGGACCGCCGAAGCCGCAGGCAGGCATCAATCTCCGCGGTCTGCTCGAGGAGATGGTATCCCGTAATGCTTCCGACCTGCACATCGTAGCGGGAGAGCGGCCAAAGCTTCGTGTCGATGGCGATATCGTGAACTCGTCTATTGAGCACTCCCTCGCGCCGAAGGACACGCTGCAACTGGCCTACTCGGTCCTGACCGAAGAGCAGAAAAAGCGATTCGAGCTCGAGGACGAGCTCGATTTCTCGTTCGGAATCCAGAATCTCGCTCGCTTCCGTGGCAACGTCTTCAAGCAGCGCGGCTGCGTATCGATGGTCGTGCGACAGATTCCGTTCGCGATCAAGACCTTCGATCAGCTCGGGCTGCCTGGCTCGATCGCCAAGATGGCGGAGAAGCCGCGCGGACTGGTGCTCGTGACCGGCCCGACAGGCTCGGGCAAATCGACGACCCTCGCCGCGATGATCGACAAGATCAATCGTGAGCGTAAGGGGCACATCATCACAGTCGAAGATCCGATCGAGTTCATCCACAAGCACCAGAGCTGCATCATCAATCAGCGCGAGATCGGCAGCGACACGAAATCGTTCGCCAACGCGCTCAAGTATGCGCTCCGCGAAGATCCGGACATCATCCTGGTCGGCGAAATGCGCGACCTGGAGACGATCGCCGCGACTCTGACGATCGCCGAAACGGGTCACCTCGCGTTCGCAACGCTGCATACGAACTCGGCCGCTGAGGCCATCAACCGCATCATCGACGTGTTCCCTTCGCACCAGCAGTCCCAGGTGAGAGCGCAGCTGGCATTCGTGCTCGAGGGAATCGTTACCCAGACGCTGTTGCCGAAAGCACAGGGGAAGGGCCGCGTAATGGCCGCGGAAATCCTGGTCGTCACTCCGGCGATCCGCGCTCTCATTCGCGACGACAAGGTTCACCAGATCTACTCGTCGATGCAGGCTGGTAAGAAGTGGGGAATGCAGACGCTCAACGATGCGTTGTACGCCCTGTACATGAACCGCGAAGTCACGGCAGACGAGTGCCTGCGAGTGAGCGGCGACCCAGTAGAGTTCCAGCGCATGATTGGACAGTTGGATCCGGCTGATGAAGGCAGAACCGGACAGCCGCCGGCCGGAAAGCCGGCGGCCACCCGGGGACCCGCGTCGGGCTCCCCGGCAAGACGTTAAAGAGGATTAGCA
>DASWBG010000191.1:0-3656 GCA_036390715.1 Gemmatimonadaceae bacterium | reverse complement strand
CCACTGCCTGCCCGCACACCGCGGGGAGGAAGTCTCCGCCGAGGTGATCGACGGACCCCAAAGCAGGGTCTGGGATGAGGCTGAAAACAGGCTGCACATCCAGAAAGCGATCATGGCCGTTTTGATGGGCGGGGAAAGGCTGTGAACGGACGTAGTCGGGTCACAAAGCTGTCTTTCGGAATGGGTCTGTGAGAGAGGGTTAATGGCCTCCAAGAGGCCATAAGTCCTGTTGAGCTTGGGCGGGATGGTCGTCTAATACGTAACCCTCTTCTTGAGAGTTACGATGCGCCGTTCCACCCGGATTTCAGCTTTTTTAAGCCTGTTTAGAGCGGGTTCGGCTAGCGCTGTTGCGCTGGCCTCGATCCTCTCCTGTTCCGATAGCACTGCCCCGGAGCTGCGCATGCCGGCAGGCGTCCACTCATACGACATGCCGGTTTCTGATTCGGCCAAGGGCTTCTGGTTGAGCGCGGGCTCGGGGACGCTGCTCAGTGCTCCTGTCGACGTCTCGGCCAACGTGCTCGTCCCATCTGGTGCGGCGCGTTCCAGCTCGGTGGGCGCCTTCAAGTACGCGGTATCGCGCGTTCCATTTGAAGTAGAAGCCATCCCGGGCGTGATCATCCCGCAGGATTCTGTCACGGACGACGGGTACCTCACGGACATTCCCCTTGGATTCAACTTCGATTTCTACGGGGCCACGTACGACAAGGTCAACGTCTATTCGAACGGCTTCCTTGAGTTTGGGGCGCCTCAAATTGATCCGGCCAGGGCTGGCTTCTTCAAGGGCGGCTTTATTCCCGGGGCGCAGCTGCCGAATAACATCATTGCGTTCGCGTGGACGGACTGGTCACCGCAGCTCGTATACGGTGGCATTCGGTACGAGACGCGCGGGACAGCTCCACATCGCAGATTCCTTCTTCAGTTCAACAACGTCCCCGCGTTCCACTCGCCAACGGGAACGGTGATGATGCAGCTCGTGCTGAACGAAGGCTCGAACGTCATCACGATCTACACCAACACGCTGGTGATCACGAATAGCAGCCAGCGCATAACGCAGGGCATCGAGAACGCAAACGGCACCGCAGCAGCTTTTGACAGCGTCACGAATACTCTCGTTGGCGTCACGAGCCCGCGCGTAGCGAACTTTTTCTCGCTTACGAACGATGCCGTTCGGTTCACACCGCCGCAGCCGCCGGTCCTGACCATTCCCAAGGACACTACCGTTCTGACAGCTCCCCCGGCGACGTCCGCTAACCGCCAGGCGTTCAGCATCACCCCCGCTCTTGGATCCTGCGTCGCGGACTTCAGCCCTGGCGTTGCCACGGCTACCGACGATGGCAGTGTCGTCTCGCTCGTAGGGGTCAGAAGTGACGATCCCACACTCGCGCTCGATGCCCCGTACCCGAAGGGCGTCACCAGGATCACCTGGACGGCGACCGATAACGACAACATGACGACGAGTGCTACTGAGACTATTACCGTTGTCGACAAGGAAAACCCGTGGCTCGCGGCCCCTGCCAGCGTGTCCGCTGACAACGATCCGCATCTTCCCTCGGCCGTGGTCTCTGTCGGTTCCGCTCAGGCGGCCGATAACTGCACGGACGTGAAAGTTTCCAGCGCGCGCAGCGATGGCGCCGCGTTGACTGCTCCATTCATGGTAGGAGAAACGACGGTCACCTGGACTGCCACCGACGCATCGGGCAATACGACGTCGGCGTCGCAGTCGGTAAAGGTGCGTGACGTAGAAGCGCCGAGCCTCACGGTTCCGGCGGGCGTTACGTTACCCGCGACGAGCCCGAGTGGCGCCGCGGTCACCTACCAGCTCAGCGCGACCGACAACGTCGCGGTGACTTCAGTCACCTGCACAAGAGCGTCGGGCGCCACCTTCCCCGTCGGAACCACCTCGGTTACCTGCACGGCAGCCGACGCCGCGGGCAACAGCACTTCGGGCAGCTTCGACGTGTATGTCTACGATGCCCCGACCCAGATGAACAATCTGATTCGGTACGTCCTCAGTCTTGGGATGCCGAGCGGCACAACCAATCCGCTTGTCAACCAGCTGTATGCTGCGTTCGGCAGCTCCACCAGTGACAATCACGTCGCGTGCGTGAAGATGAGCGACTTCATCTCCATGGTCGGCAAGAAGGGACGCGACATTCAGCCCATCCCCTCTGGCTACATGACCTCGCAGGCGACGCAAATCATGGTCGTGCTGGCGTGCCCGGCGGCTCGTTTGAATGCGCCAGTGGGCACGGTAGGGGCAGGCAATTGACGGCTCGCGGCTGGAGCCGCGTCAGTACATAACGAAGTAAGAGGGGGCGCACGAAAGTGCGCCCCCTCTTTTTTCAGTGAATCTCATCAAGATCAAATCGGGCGTTGCCTCGCTGGAGGGTCGGAGGAGCGAGCCAACGCGGATCGGCATGTCTTCTGCACATCTCATAAGCAGGCATGACAGTCCGAAGTGTCTTCTTCACATCGCGAAATCATGACACCCCCCAAGAAAATCGACGAGCTCTACGACCTGATCGAAGGCATCGAGACAGCGATGTTCACGACGCGCCGGCCCACCGGCCAGCTCGTCTCGCGCCCGATGGCGACACAGGATCGCATCGAAGCAACCGACCTCTGGTTCGTGACCAACATCGAGACTCACAAGCTCGACGACCTCGCGCTCGACCCGCACGTGAACTGTTCCTACTACAACAACAGAACGCACGAATGGGTTTCGGTCGCCGGCCTCGCGCACGTGTCGAAGAACCGGAACAAGGTCCGGCAACTCTACAAGGAAAACTGGAAGGTCTGGTTCGACGATGAGGGTGGAGAGAGGGATGGCGGGCCCAACGATCCGCGCATCGCGCTCATCATGGTCGAAGCCGAGCTGGCTACTTATATGAAAGTGAACAAGTCGCGGCCGATAATCCTGTTCGACATACTAAAGGCAAAGGTGACCGGCTCGACCCCACGCCTGGGCGACATAAGGGAGATCACTGGAGCCGAAATGATGGATTAGGCAGGGGTTTTCGCCCTTTTCTGCCAAATTGTCACGGCGCCCCTCGAATTCGGGGGGCGCTTCGCGCATATTGGACGAGACCTCACTCCGTCCGTCCAGCAATGGCTGAAACAACGTCTTCCAGCGACCACACGAACGCCAGGGCGTCCTCTCAGGACGCCAAGACGCCTCCAGCCTCCTCCCGATCGCAGACCCCAGAGATCACGTCTGACGAGGCCCGGGCGGTCCGGGGCAGGGCCCTGAAGCGGACGCCGCTCTACGATGTCCACGTCGCGTTGGGCGCCAAGATCGTCCCCTTCGCCGGCTTCGAGATGCCGGTGCAATACCCGACCGGAATCACCGCCGAGCACAAGGCGGTGCGCGAGAAGGCGGGGCTGTTCGATGTGAGCCACATGGGTGAGTTCATCGTGCGCGGACCGCAGGCCGTGGAATTCGTGAACTACGTCACCACTAACGATGTCGCCGCGCTCGCGCCAGGTCAGGCACAGTACTCCACCATTCTGCGCGAGGATGGAACGATCGTCGACGACTGTCTCGTCTATCGCGCCCAGGATCGTGTGCTGATGGTCGTGAACGGATCGAACATCGACAAGGATTTCGCGCACATCTCGCGCTTCGTTGGAAAGTTCAACGCGACGCTCGAAGACAT
>DASWBG010000190.1:0-6295 GCA_036390715.1 Gemmatimonadaceae bacterium | reverse complement strand
TCTCGCGCTCCTTTGAGCGTGCGATAAAGTTGGCTTTAGGGCCGAAACGGCTCCTTCGCGACGTGCGTCTCGAACTCGTCGTCGAGCGCCGCGCGCCGCTTGCGCCAGGTCGAGCGCATCTCCTCTTCGGTTCTGATGTGCAGATAGCCAGGCGAGCTCAACGATTCTGCCCGCTCGACCTCGATCAGCACCACTCCTTCCACTGGGTACTTCGCGCCTTCCTCGCCGAACACGCGACTGGTCGCCTCGCGAAAAACGTCGTCATCGCGATGCAGCTTCGCCCGCCCAAAAAACCTGTAGCCGCGTCGCGAAAGCTGCTCCACGACGTTGATTTCAATCAGCGGGTTCGTGGCGATATTGGTGCGCGTGCCGGGCGACGCGATGTCCAGGAAAAAGATGTGGTCGTCGTCCCAGGCGCGGATCGTTCCCTTCGGAGACAGGTTCGGCCGTCCGTCGGGTGTCACGGTAGCGGCGAAGCAAAGGTGCGCAGCTTGAATGACCGCGCGCATGTCGGAAGTAATTATCCCCATATGATCGTTGTTCGGCGAGGCGTTGACACGATGCGCAACGATATAGTACTACTCGGCACGCCTCCAGGAGCAATTATGCCCGACGACATGGGAACCTTCCGCGTAGATGTCGAGATCGAGAATCCCGCGCACCCAGGCGAGAGACGACGGCTGACATCTGTGCTGGTGGACACTGGCGCTGAATTGTCGTGGTTCCCAGCGGCAGCGCTCGAGTCCCTCGGTATCGAGCGGTACAAAAAGTGGCGCTTCCGGCAAGCCGACGGAACCATTCTAGAGCGCTGGGCCGGCCCCGCGTTTATTCATGTCGCCGGCAATCGAGCCACTGATGACGTCGTGTTCGGAGAGCCCGGCGACCTCGTGTTGCTTGGCGCACACACGCTGGAAGGGCTCAACTATCGGATAGACCCCGTCAGCAGGCAATTGGTCGACGCCGGGCCAGCGCCTGCTGCCGTTGTATAGCGGGCTTCTTGGCGAGATGACGAACTACGCTGCTTCCCGCTGCCCGCTGTTCGCTAGTTCGCTACCCGCTAAGAACGACGGGACAGCTCTCTATAAGAGACGCGCGCCGACCGGTCCCAGCGTAGTTAGCGAACGACGCGTAGCGTAAAGCGGGCAGCGGGAAGCAGCGCAATTGGTTGTTGTTGTCGTTCTCTACTCAGCCTCCGCCTCCGGTTTGTGCGCGGCTCTACTCCTCCTCGTGGCGCGTGAGAAGAAAACCGTGAATGTTGCCGTTCGTGTCGAACCACCCGCCAACAATGTCGCGCCGCGCGTTGATACCGATCGCCGAGGTCGCCGCCGCGCCCGGATAGTCGATGGTTTCGAACCCGTCTTTGCTCAGAAAGAATCCATGAGTCCCGGTCGGCACGATCACACAAGGTGGAGCGCCGTCACAATAGAGTCCGACGATGTCGCCGCGCGCGTTCTGACCGCCGTTGTCCATCGAGACCGGGTTGGAGATTGGAAGTGTGAGCTCGGTGTAGGTGCCGTTTCTCAACACGAAAGCGTGCTCCTCACCGGCGCTCGTCACGAAGCCTCCGGCAATATCGCCGCGACTATTGATCTTCCAGGCATCGGTTTCAGCGCTGCCGGGAAACGTGACCGGCGAGAACTGGCCGTCGCTCAGAAGGTAGCCGTGGTAGATACCGGTCCCGACCGGGCCGCAAACCGCAAGAGTGCAATACCGCCCGACGATGTCGCCGCGATCGTTGATGCCGAGGACGTTGGTAAAGGTTGAACCCTCGGGATCGAATGACGTAAACACTCCAGCGCTGAGGAGATATCCGTGCCTCTGCTTCGGCGCACTCGGCACGGCGTATTGGCCGACGATGTCGCCTCGTGCGTTGATTCCCACCGCGGCGGTGAACGAGCTCCCCGGGTAGTCGAAAGTGGTGATCTCGCCGTCGGGCGTGCGAATGAATCCGTGGGTCGTCAAGGGCGTCGTCGGGGCAAGATACCGACCCACGATTGTGCCGCTGGCGTTGATGTCCAGCGCGAGCGTTCCCACGGCTCCGGGAACGTCGAAGCTCGTGAAGGCGCCGTCCGCGAACGCCGCGGATCTTCCGGCCGACAGTTGGTTAGCCCGAGCTGCGGGAGTGGTGGGTGAATCGGTCGAACACCCGCTGGCGGCGAGCCCGAGTGCGAACGCGAATAGCGCAGAATGCGGACGTAACCTCATCGGACCTCCTCAAGAAACGCGTGAGTTGGTAATGCGAGGGCGTGCTTGTGCCCCTCGACCTGGGGGCCTATGATAGGCGGGGCGAATCGTCTGCCGGTCGTCTTACCGTCGTTCAGGTCAGTCAGCGCTATCGATGTTGTCGCTTCGCCTCTTCGGAGGCCTGTCCCTCAGTAATCCGGGGAGCACGATTCCCCCGCGAGCCAACCAGCGGCGACGACTCGCACTACTCGCCATTCTCGGGGTCTCCTCAGGCAAACCGGTAAGCAGGGACAAGCTCGCGGTGCTGCTTTGGCCCGATGCTGACGCGGAGCACGCCCGTCACCTCCTCTCCGATTCCCTCTACGTTCTGCGCAGCGCTCTCGGCGACCGCATCATCATCGCGTCGGGTGAGAACGTTTCGATCAACCTCGAGCTGGTGCGGGTAGACGTCGCCGAATTCGCGCGCGCCATCGAGCGAGGCGACTACGGATCGGCGGTGGAGATTCGGAATGGCGGCGGGCCATTTCTCGACGGCATCCACCTTCCCGATTCGCTGGAATTCGAGCGATGGGTCGACGGAGTTCGTACCGATCTGACAGTGGCGTATCACGACGCGCTCAAGCAGCTGGCGCGAGCATGCAGCGCGGCGGGTGACCGTCAGGGAGCGGCGACGTGGTGGCGGCGAGTCGCCGCCGAGGATCCACTCAGCTCCAACGTGGCGTTGGAGCTTATGCGCGCGCTCGAGGCTGCCGGTGATCGTGGTGCCGCGCTGTCGTTCGCCCGCGTTTATGAGAACCTGGTTCGAAGCGAGCTCGATTCGCCTCCCGATCCATCGATCGCGGCGTTCGTCGAACAACTGCGGAATGATCGCGGGGATTCCCGTCCCCCAACTCGCCTAGCCATCAGACCTGTCCCGGCGAAATCGGAATCGCCGCCGCAAAATGTGCAGGCTTCGTTGCACGGTGAGGCGATCGCAAGTGGCCGCAAAGGCCGGCGACTGCTCACTCCAGGCTACGTTGGTGCTCTGCTTGTTGTGATCGCGGGCGGACTGTATGGGGTATGGCGCGCGCATCCCGAGGTGCAGCCGGTAGCTGCTGCCCGAACGGTGCGCCCCGCGTCGACCGACTACCGGCTCCGATATCGAACAACCAATCGCACCGCTTACGATCTCTACCTCCGCGGCCGCCAGCATCGCGAGCTCAGAAGCGCCGCGGGGTTTCGCGCCGCGGTAAAGGACTATAGCGCCGCGATCGAGCTCGATTCCAATTATGCCGAAGCGTACGCCGGACTTTCAGAAGCGTACACCTTATTGATGGTCGCGGCTGAATACGACAAGGATCCTCCGCTTGAGACGGCGCGGAAGGCTGAAGCGGCCGCACTCAAGGCGGTCGCACTCGCCGACTCACTCGGCGAGGCCCACATGGTGCTGGGTGTGTTTCACCTGCACGGACCGACCGAATTCGCGGATGCCGAGCGAGAGCTGGTGCGCGCGCGCTCACTCGACCCAACCGACCCGCGGACGCGCGAGTACTTGATTGGGCTTCACTGCTGGACCGGCCGGCAAGATCAGGCGCTGACGGAAGCCCGTGCGATCGTCGCCGCCGATCAAAT
This sequence comes from Gemmatimonadaceae bacterium, assembly GCA_036390715.1. GTDB lineage: Bacteria > Gemmatimonadota > Gemmatimonadetes > Gemmatimonadales > Gemmatimonadaceae > UBA4720. The sequence continues at coordinate 2,500 of DASWBG010000190.1, read as the reverse complement.
GTCGTTGGGCGCCCGCCGTGAACTGGGTCGCGCTCTCTATACCTCGCGCCGCTACGAGGAAGCAATTGTCGAGTTCGATAGGATGCAAACGGTTGGGATCACCACACCCGTGCGCATGGCTCCCGTGATGGCGGCGGAGACGTATGATGTTCTCGGTCTCTACTCAAACGCGCTGGCCGAGCTGGCCGGCAAACCGAGCCATTACGTTCGAGCCTTGACGGGCTACACGCTGGCGCGGATGGGCAATCGTGCGGGTGCGGATAGCGTACTCGCCGACCTGAGGACGCATTGGAGTCGTGGTCGCGGGGGCGCGTTCGAGGTAGCGGTGGTGTACGCCGGCATGCGCGACTTCAACGCGGCTTTCGCCTGGCTTGCGAAGTCGTTTGACGATCGATCGATACGCTCCGAGATCATGGATCCGCTGTTCGACGACCTGCGCGCCGATCCCCGTTTCGCCGCGATGCGGGTGCGGTTGGGGCTAAAGCGGGAAGCGGGAAGCGGGAAGCGAGTAACGGGAAGCGGGTAACAGGAAGCGGGTAACGGGAAGATCCTCCGGTCTTGTTGAGCTCACTTGCCGGAAGCCACGTATTTCTCGATCTCGAAGTCGATCCAATCTTCGTACGTCACCGTCATAGTACTTCCCTCGATCCGACCCGTCGCGAACAGTCCATTGCGCTCCTGCACCGCGCGCATGTCGGAAGTAATTATCCCCATCTGGTCGTCGCCCGGCGAGGGTAAGCCACCATGGACCCGTTTGCTGTCGCGGTCAAGACAAATCGATCGCCCGGCCACCAGACGTTCTTGCGCACCAACCGTCGGCGTGCGCAGAATTGGGCGGACCGGCCGGACGTCCGATAATTCCCACCCTCTTTGCCGGAGGTTGTCATGCGGAAAGTCATTTTGGTTCCAGCTCTCCTTTGCGGAATGGCCGTCATTGCGAGCGCACAAACGAAGGTCACAGGTAAGTTGACCTGCGCGAAACCCAGTGTCAGCCAGACGGGTGGCGACATGGGCCAGATGATCATGTTCCAGAAGGCGAACTGTACCTGGGCGACTCCTTTCACGATCGACGGTAGCAAGGCTGGCCGGACCGTGGACGTCTCCATCGGAGACATGACCGGGTCGATGGCCAGAAATCACGGGTACAGCACGACCGTTATGGACAACGGAGACACCACCATTGTTCGCTACGAGGGAGCAATGCAGATGAAGAAGGACGGCTCGGGACCCCTCAAGGGGACGTGGAGGTTCGTCCGAGGCACCGGGAAGTTCAGGGGCATCAGTGGCGGTGGTACGTACAAAGGCGAGGGCGCGGCCGACGGTAGCGCGTGGGGCGATGTGAGCGGTCACTACTCGCTCGGAAAGGGAAAGGCGAAGAAGGCGATGTAGCTCGCTCGCTCAACTGCAACTGAACGGGTGCGAGACGTCAAACTGCAACTGAACTGCAACTGAACGGGTGCGAGACGTCAGTGGCGTAGTGGCCAGCTGACGGTTCACTACGTCGGGACGTTACTAGCGCGGATCAGAGCAGGAGCAAAGGCCCGTGCCGTTGTTCCGTTGAGTGGCGTCCCGACGTCGTGAACTGACACCTCGTATCTACACTTCTGACGTCTCGCACCCGTTCAGTTGCAGTTATTCCGCCTCCGCCTGCGGCCGATGCGCAGCCTGCAGCTTCTGCTGCAACAACGGCGGCGCCGCCTCGTAGTGGCTGAACTCGAAGTTGTAGGAGCCATGCCCCGCGGTGATCGACTTGAGCCGCGCGGGAAACTGCTCGAGCTCTGACAAGGGCGCCTGCGCAGTAATCTGCACCACCCCCGGCCGCGGCGAGTCGGACCCCCTGATCTGCCCGCGATGCGCCGACAACTCGCCCGCGATATCCCCCATCCTCTCCTCGGGCGCGACGATCTCGACGTTGACGATCGGCTCGAGAACGATCGCGCGCGCCTTACCGAGCGCGTCGAGGAATGCCTTGCGGCCGGCGGACATAAACGCGACGTCCTTCGAATCCACCGGATGCGTCTTGCCGTCGTAGACGATGACGCGTACGTCCTGCAGCGGGAAGCCGGCGACGAAGCCGTACTCGAGGACGTTGCGCACGCCTTTCTCGACCGACGGGATGAACTGGCTCGGGATCGTGCCGCCCTTCACGGCGTTGACGAACTCGAAACCCTTGCCGCGCGGTAGCGGCTCCACTCTCAGGAAGACTTCACCGAACTGCCCGGCGCCTCCCGTCTGCTTCTTGTGACGGCTGTGGCCCTCTGCCTTCGCGACGATGGTCTCGCGGAACGGAACCGCCGGCGGGTGCGTGTCGAGCTCGATCTTGTACTGCGACGCCATCTTATCGAGGATCGCCTTGAGGTGCATCTCTCCCAGGCCCCGCATCACGGTCTCGTTCGTCTGCGAGTTGTGCTCGATGCGGAAGCACGGATCCTCGGCCGCGATCTTGTGCAGAACGTCGGACACCTTCTGCTCGTCCTGGCGCTTCTTCGGCATCACAGCG
>DASWBG010000189.1:0-3464 GCA_036390715.1 Gemmatimonadaceae bacterium | reverse complement strand
GCTCCAGGTCAGCCGGGATGTAGGGATCGATTCTCCCGCGGGGCCGAGCGAGTTGCTGGTGATCTGTGACGGGGATGCCAACGCGGAGACGATCGCCCGCGAAGTCATCGCGCAAGCGGAGCACGATGTGAATGCTTGCGTGGTCGTTGTCACTGTCGGCGATGACGCTGCGTCAGCGATTACTGATGCTATCGAGCGTAGCCTGCCGGGAGTGTCACGCGCCGATGTCGTTCGTGGAGCGCTGGAACAGAACGGTGCCGTACTCTGTGCCGATTCGGTCGCCGAAGCCGTCGAATTCGCCGCCGAGTTCGCGCCCGAGCACTTGCTGTTGGCGCTCGACGACGCGGAAGGTGTGCTGCCCGACATCCGAAACTCGGGTTGCGTATTCGTCGGCGAGCAATCGTCGGTGGTGTTTGGGGATTACATCACCGGCAGCAATCACGTTCTACCGACGGGCGGATTGGCACGCAGCTATTCAGGGCTCGGACCGCTCGACTTCGTTCGCTGGACATCCTACCAGAAGTTGACTCCAGCGGCCGCTCGATCTCTGGCCGACGACACCGCCGTTCTCGCCATCGCGGAGGGTTTACCGGCGCACGCTGCTGCCGCCCTTGCCTGGAGTGTCCAATGCTGACAGCGAATGAGACTTGTGGCGCTGACTCGATCGCTGGCTTGACGCGTGAGAGTTATCGGCAGATCTCGCTCTACGCCGCGGTGGTGGGGCGATGCGACGTCGACCTCAGCGACAACACGAACCTATGGGGCGCGCCGCCCTCGGCATTACGCGCGCTCGCCACGGTCGGAGTGACAGAACTCGCACGCTATCCAGGTGCGTACGAACCGGCGCTCACGAAGGCATTGGCCAAGTATGTGGGCGTGTCGCCGGACATGATCGCCTGTGGCTGCGGCTCGGATGATGTGCTGGATTCTGCGATACGAGCTTTCGCCGAGGCAGGCGAGGCGCTGTGCCTGCCCGATCCGTCGTTCAGCATGATACCCGTCTTCGCGCGAACGAACGGCCTGCGCCCCGTTGCGATCCCGCTGACCCGGTGGCTCGACGCCGATGTCGATGCAATGATCGAGACGGGCGCGCAGATCATCTACCTTTGCTCGCCCAACAATCCGACGGGCGGAGCGTTTTCGCGGCGGGTGGTCGAGCAAATCGTCGATCGGGCGCCCGGCCTCGTGATCATCGATCAGGCGTACGTCGAGTTCGGTGGCGACGATTTCACCGATCTCGCCTCGAGTGGCAGGCCCGTTCTCCTGACGCGAACGATGTCCAAGGCGTTCGGACTCGCCGGGCTTCGAGTCGGTTACGGTATCGGCTCGCCTGAGCTGATCGCCGAAGTTCTCAAGGCGCGTGGTCCGTACAAAGTGAGCTCGCTGGCGGAGCGTGCGTCGATCGCGGCACTGGACAGTGATCGCGCCTGGGTGCGCGAGCACGTAGAAGAAGCCATCGCCAACCGCTCTCGTTTCCGCTCGGAGCTCGCGACGCGCGGCATCGGCTCGCTGGAGTCATCGGCCAATTTCGTTCTCATACCAGTGAACGATTGTGCCGCGGCTTCCCGAAAACTCGAGAGCGCAGGAATTTGTGCGCGGCCGCTCCGAAATCTCGCGGGCATTGGCGATGCGCTGCGCATCGCGATCGGACCGTGGGACCTCATGCAGCGCTGCCTCGACGCGTTGGTATGACTCACATCGCGGTCTTCGATTACGGCGCGGGCAACCTTCACTCGCTGGTGAAGGCGATCTCGAGTGATGATAGAGTCATCTCGATCGAGACCGATCTTCGTGCGGCAATGACGGCCGATCTTCTGGTTCTTCCCGGCGTGGGAGCCTTTGGCGCTGCCGCCAACGCGATGCATGACGCCCAGGACTGCCTCGCATCTGCCCTCAACGATGGCCTGCCGTGCCTTGGCATCTGCCTCGGCATGCAGCTCCTCTTCGATGCCAGTGAAGAGTCGCCCGGGAGGGGAATCGGGTTTATCCCTGGAAAAGTCACCCGGCTCCGCACCCCGAAGGTTCCGCACATGGGTTGGAACGACGTCGAGTGGCGCAATGATGGAAACGGGACGGCAGCGCCCCACCTGGAAACTGCGTACTTCGCCAACGCCTACATCTGCGAGCCCGAGGTTGAATCATCGGTCCTCGCCTGGACAACGCATCAGGACTCGAAGTTCGCCTCGGTCGTTCGAAGCGCGAATACAGTCGGCGTTCAGTTTCATCCGGAGAAGAGCTCGGGCACCGGACGCGCTTTTCTCAACGCTGTGATCGAGGAGCTGATCCAATGCAGGTGATTCCGGCTGTCGACCTGCGCGATGGCGCATGTGTGCAGCTCGTCGGCGGATCGTACGCCGACGAGCGCGTCCGCATTGCGAATCCGCCCGCAGTCGTGGAGAACTGGGCGCGACTCGGATTTGGTCGCATACATCTCGTCGACCTCGATGCCGCAACGGGACACGGATCGAATCGAGACATTGTGAAGGCGATCCTTGCCATGAGTGCGGTCAAATCGCAATCGCCCGCGGTGGCCAGCGTCGGAGGTGGCGATGGTTCAGGCCGACCGCTGGAACTTCTGGAGGTTCAGTGCGGCGGCGGAATCCGTGATCTTCGCACGATCGCCGAGTTGCTTGCCGCCGGTGCATCCGAGGTCGTGCTCGGCACGCGCGCGATTGAGGATCGCCTCTGGCTCGACGATATCGTCCTCCGCTACCCCAACAGAATCATCGTCGCCGCGGACACCCGGGAACGTCAGCTCGTGACGCGCGGGTGGTCGGAGACTAATCGGCTCACTGTGATTGACTTTATCGACGACCTGAGCTCGCTCCGACTCGCCGGGATTCTCGTCACTGCTGTCGACAGGGAAGGCCGCATGGAAGGCCCGGACCTCGCCCTGATGGGGGAGATCGCCCTTCGCTCGAAGGTGCCACTGCAAGCTTCCGGTGGAGTGCGGAGCGTCGATGACCTTCGGGCGCTTGCCGATGTGGGTGTCAGCGCCACGATCATCGGAATGGCGCTCTACACCGGTATGCTCGATCCGCAAACAATCATCGAGGAATTTCCCGTATGAGCGTCACGAAGAGAGAGACGAGCGAGACTTCCATCCGCGTGGAGCTCAAGGTCGGAGCCGGCATAACCAAAATCGAAACGGGGAATGGGTTTCTCGATCACATGCTCAACGCCTTTGCCCGGTACTCCGGACTGACACTGGACATAAAGGCGAGCAGCGATCTGAAGCACCACCTAGTCGAAGATGTGGCGCTTACGCTCGGACGCGCTTTCAGGGAGATCATCCCGGCGGGAGCGGCGCGGTACGGCAATCGTGTCGTGCCTATGGACGACGCGCTCGTGCAGGTGTCGGTCGACATTGGCGGACGACCCTATTACGAGGGGCCGTTGCCCAGTCGCCTTTACGACCACTGGATGCGCTCGTTCAGCAACGAGGCGGGCGCGACCATCCATGT
>DASWBG010000188.1:0-4362 GCA_036390715.1 Gemmatimonadaceae bacterium | reverse complement strand
GAAGCTCATACACACGATCCGCGGCGTAGGGTACGTGATCCGCGAAGAGAGCGCCGCGGGAAAGGGCGGGTAGGGCTCGATGCTCTCGACGCGCGTGAAGCTCACCGCGGCGTTCGTGGCCGGACTGGTTGCCGTCACGATTACGCTGTTCCTCGCTGTCCTCGCGGCGCGCAACAATGCCGTCTATCACGATATTGCGTTGTACGCAGCGGCGCAGGGAGATCTTGCGGCGCGGGTGATCACCGATGCCGTGCAATCCAAGGAGAATGTTTTTGTCACGAGCGACACCGCACTCATTCCGCTTCTGTCGCCCAAAGTCGCGTACAGACTCCAGTCAGTACCAGGGTATATAGTCGTGGTGGATACGGCTGGGCGTGCGGTCTACCGGTCCAATGATGTAATACGCCTCCAGGGCACCGACATGGCCACACTGCTCGGCCAGCTCGTCGACCTGCCGAAATCCGGCGAGGCCCTCATCTTCACGCTCGACTCGCTCCAGGAAAAAGTCCTCTTCGTCTCTCACTCTCTCGCGGGTAACCCGGAGGGCCTGAGCCGGATCGCCTCCGGAGCGATTGCGACAAGAGCGAGCACCATCCCGCGCGAATACATGCTGGATGCTCTGGTCATCGTGCCACTCATCATCGGTGTGGCAGGAGTGGGAGCGTTCATGTTTCTGGGGCGAACGCAACGGCAGTTGAACGAGATTACAACCGAAATGGCCGCCATCACGGATGGACGCAGCCTGCATCGCCGCCTCGCGCTCAGCGAAGAGACGACCGATTTCGCCGATCTTGTGACGACGCTCAACGCAATGATCTCTCGTCTGGAGACGTCGTTCGCCGGACTCCGCCGGTTCACAGCGGATGCGAGCCACGAGCTAAAGACCCCGCTGACCGTGCTGCGCGCGGACGTCGAGCGCGCAATGACCGAGACATCGAGTCAGACCGAACGCATGATCGCTCTCGAGGAGGCGTTGCAGGAAGTGCGGAGGATGTCCGATCTGGTAGAAAGTCTTCTGACTCTTGCCCGTGCTGACGAAGGACGTTTCGACCTGCATCGCGAGCCCGTGGAGCTCGCACCGCTCGTCCAGGAGGTCTACGAGACCGCTCTGATACTGGGCGAAGCTCAGGGGGTGACGGTGAATCTTCCGTTCACGGCGGATGCGGTAGTCATGGGCGACAGGACGCGCCTTAGGCAGCTCTTTCTCAATCTCGTCACCAACGCCATCAAGTACACGCCCGCCGGTGGCAAGGTGGAGCTGGGACTTGGACGTCATCCGGATAACGCCACCTTCGCGGTGCGGGACACGGGGATCGGAATCTCGGCGGCGGATTTTCCTCACGTCTTCGAGCGCTTCTGGCGCGCGGACAGGGTGCGGTCGCGAATGTCGGAGCGCGGAGGATTCGGGCTTGGGCTCGCCATCAGCCAGTGGATCGCGCAGGCGCACGGCGGAACTCTTACGGCATCGTCGCGTCTTGGGCGTGGCAGCCTCTTTACCGTAACACTGCCTCTCGCGACGGACGGGCAGGGATCCTAACGGCAACGGCAAACTGCAACTTATGACTACCGGCCGGGGGCCATGGGCGGGTCGGCGGCGGGCTTCGAGCTAAACCTGAGCGCAACTTACAAATACCGGCCACGGGCCATGGGCATGTCGGCTGCGGGCTGCGGGCCAAACTTCAATGCACTACGAGACATTCCAGCGAAGTGCCGACGTTAACGGGGCGCTAATGCGGACGTTAGAAGGTTTTCATTCACTACTAACGCGCGCGCTATTTCATCGCGTGTAGGACTCCGAGAGGTTTGGTGCGGCATCCACTCGGAGAGGAAATGCTTGAAACGCTGCTGGAGTCCAAATCAAGAAGGGAGCGGTCGGCAGGTGGAGCAATCCTGAGTGTTACGGCTCACACGGCGCTGATCGCGGCCGCGCTCTACGCGACCGCGCACGCGCGAGTTAAGCCGGTCGAGTTTCCGGAGACAGTTCGACCGGTCTACGTTCCGAGCGATCATGTTCCAGTTCGGTCCGCGTTGTCGGCGACGAGCGGGCAGCGGTACGTCGATGGTCACCGCCTGATATTCGTCGCTCCTGACGTCGACATAAGAATCTCGTCAGTCGACATCAGCGATGTCGTATCGAAGCCAGGCGACTTCAATCCCGGTACCGATCGCGTCGCCATCGGGTGGCGGTCAGCAGGGTGGAGAAAGTTTAGGCGCTGTGCCCTTTCGTGCGGACCAGGTCGAGAAGCAAGTCGGGCTAATTCCCGGCAGCGCGCCGCCGAGATACCCGGAGGTGCTCAGAAGCTCAGGCGTCGAAGGGAGGGTGATTGCGCAATTCGTCGTCGACGAGATGGGACGCGCCGAGGGAGGAAGTTTACGATTCGTCCGCTCTGACAATCAGCTGTTCGAGGACGCGGTGAGAGTGGCCTTTGTTCGGATGCGCTTCATCCCGGCCGAGATCGGTGGTATGAAAGTGAGGCAGCTGGTTCAAATGCCTTTCGTGTTTACGCTCTCGCGCTAGTTAGGAGTTCCTTAATACTATTTCATTGATTCTTAATCTTGCGGGTATTCCGCACGATTCCATTTGCGAACACCTTTCGTTCACGAACTTCCCATTGGGTGAGGAATGTTTAACCAACTTCTTGAGTCAAAGGCTAAGAAGCAGAAGATGGCTGGTGGTACGGTGTTCAGCATCGTGCTCCACACAGTTCTGATCTCAGCCGCGGTGTACGCAACCGCGCGCGCCGGCAACAAGGACGAAAAGGCGAAGGCTGAGAAGATTCAGTTCGTGGAGATGAAGAAGGAGCCCCCGAAGGTTCCCGACAAGCCGCCGCCGCCTAAGGAGGTAGTCGTCAAGCCACCTCCGCCGAAGGGATTCCAGGTTCTTCGCGCCCCCGTCAGGATCGACATCAAGATTCCCGAGATCGATCTCTCGAAAGCGGTCACGAACGAGAACGACTTCAGCGGCAAGGGCGTCAAGGGCGGCACAGGTACTGGCGTCGTCGGCGGAATCGCCAACACCAACCAGACTTATTTCGAGTTTCAGGTCGAGAAGCCCGCTGAGATGCTCGCGGAGAGCCCGAAGCCGAAGTATCCATCGGTTCTGGAAAGCTCAGGCATTGCGGGCGAAGTCCAGGCACAGTTCGTCGTCGCCAGCTCCGGAAAGGCCGACATGGATTCATTCAAGGTCCTGAAGTCGACCAATGAGCTGTTCACACAGGCGGTGAAGAACGTTCTGCCGCGGATGAAGTTCAGCCCCGCGATGATCGGCGGCAAGCCGGTCAACCAGCTGGTCCAACAGTCCTTCCAGTTTGCCGTTCCCCGCTAACCAACCCTTCCCGGAGTAAACAATGCAGCTGTCACTACTCGACATTTACAACCAGATGGGCAACTTCGCGAAGGGGATCGTGTTTGTCCTCTTCCTCATGTCGATCTGGTCCCTCTCGATCGCCATCAAGAAGTGGTGGGATCTTAAGCAGGCGCAGGGTGAGACGCGAAAGTTCGCTCCCGAGTTCTCGCAGTTCCTTGAGGAAGACAATCTTGCGGAAGCGGTGACTCTCGCCGACAAGTACAAGAAATCGCACGTTGCTCGCGTACTGGGTGGCGCCCTCACAGAGATCCGGCCGTTGATCCAGGATGGATCCGTGACGGTGGGCGACATCAACTCCGCTGAGCGCGCGGTCGAACGCGAGATGCTGATGACGATCACCGACCTCAAGCGCGGCCTTGGCGTTCTGGCGACCGTCGGTGCTACGGCGCCCTTCGTCGGACTGCTGGGCACTACGATGGGAATCGTCAACTCATTTGCCGCGATGGCCGCCTCCGGCTCCGGTGGGCTCGCGTCGATCTCCTCCGGTGTATCCGAGGCCCTCATCACCACGGCGTTCGGTCTCATCGTCGCTATTCCCGCGGTGTGGCTCTTCAACTACTTCCAGATCAAGATCGACAATCTCATCGCCGAGATGACATATACCTCGAAGGAGATGATCGACTACATGATCAAGAACGTCACCGGCACGGGTGAGTTCGGCAGATCCCGCTTCACGCGCGAGTTCAACACCACGGCGACAGCGGGCAACTCACCGATCTCGCAGTAAACCCGAGGAGGGTTGAGTCATGGCAATGTCTGCTGGTACCGCTGGGGGCGTAAAGGCGTCACCGAACGTGACGCCGATGATCGACGTGATGCTCGTGCTGTTGATCATTTTCATGCTCGTCATCCCGGCGATCACCGCCGGTTTCCAGGCGATTCCGCCGACCGGCGTCAATCTGAAGCCGCATCCCGAGGAGGATCAGGATCAGGTCCTCGGCATCGATGCGAACGGGCAGTACTACCTGAACAAGAAAGCGATCCCGAATGCGGAG
>DASWBG010000187.1:0-1576 GCA_036390715.1 Gemmatimonadaceae bacterium | reverse complement strand
TCGACGGCGAAACGGTAGTTACGGAGCCGGAAGACGGGGCACTTCCGGCGCGGTCGCTGGATCGTAGATGTCCGTCATCCCCTGCTGCTTCAAGATCCGCCGCAGCTCCGCCACGTCGATGTCGTGAACGCGGACGTTGTTCCGCAGCGCCAGGGCGGCGGCGACACCGGCGGCCTGACCGATCATCATGTACTGCGGCTCCATCCGCATGCTCGAGTATACCACGTGGCTCGCCGAGAATGGGACGGAGACGAGAAGGTTCACCGCTTCGGCGCGATGGGGAAGCATGATGCGATAGGGGATCTGATACGGCTCGACCCGGACCTCCATGTTGCCCTCGTTCTGGACGGTGCCGTCGGGCTGAACGAAGCGCTGGACGTTGTGGCTGTCGCTGTTGTAGCTCCCCATCGCGATGGCGTCGGGCTTGGTGAGATCGGTTTGAAGATCCTTTTGGGTCATCACGAAATCGCCGACCATCCGCCGTCCTTCGCGGATGTATAGCTGGTACGGCCAGTTGCTGTTGTCGGTGAACTCGTCCTTCGCCAGTCCCCACTCATTCATCGAGTCACGGATGCTCGCCGGCACACCCGGCTCGTTGGCGAGGAAGTAGAGCAGACCCTGCGTGTATAGCACATGGTCGCGCCAGATCCGCGCGCGCTGGGCGTAGGTGCCGTCAGGATACCCGTAACTGGCGCCGATGTAATCGGTGGAAAACGGCCCGCGATTGTTGAAGTCCGCCTTCTGGTGCGGCAAATCGGCGCGAATGAGCAGAATCTCGTCGAGGCTGGGCGGAGTGCCGCGCTCACGCTGAACGACGTCGATGAAGCGGCGCAGGACTTCGTAGCAGTGTGGATCATACGCTACCGGCTCTGGGAAGCGAACCTGATTGTCTTTCTCTTTCGAGAGGATTAGCCGGAAATTGTAAGCCTGGACCCGCTTGTCGCCGCTGCCGATTTCTCCGCGCGGGAGCGGCGAGATCCCGGGCAGCAACTTTCCGCTCTCGTCGCGCGCCGGAACCTTGTAGTCGAACTGATGGTTTCGATCCTTGGGACGCACGCCGGCCAGGCTCTCGCCATACTTCGACGACGACTCGCGGCCGACGGTGTAGCTGACGCCCGCCTGCTTCATGAGGTCGCCTTCGTAGCCCGCCTCGATGAAGATGTTCCCGCGAAACCGCGCGCCGTTCTGCATCACGAGCTCGGTGATGTTTGCGCCGTTCTTGCGCACGCCGCCCTTCTCGCGCAGCCGATGCCGCGTGAAGAGCCCGACGTTCTTCTGCTCATCCAGCATCTCGCGCAACACTGCCTCCGCGACTTTTGGCTCCGGGTACCAGAACAGCGACACACCATACTTGCTGCCGATGCGGTGATAGAACTCGAGCGCGTCGCCGCCGGTGACGATCTTCTCGCCGTGATCGGTGGCGCTGAGTCCACCGGTCACCATCCCGCCTATATGGTTGGTTGGCTCGAGCAGCGCGACCGTCAATCCCATCCGGGCGGCCGACACCGCAGCGATGACCCCACCGGCCGTTCCGCCGTAGATGACGACATCGAATGATCGTGCCTGCTGGCTCTGG
>DASWBG010000186.1:0-22926 GCA_036390715.1 Gemmatimonadaceae bacterium | reverse complement strand
ATCTGCACTTGGTGCAAACCCGTCATCCGGCGCTACTGGCGACGTCGTTAGGCCGCTTCGTGCGGCAATTCTCGAGGAGCTCTATGAGTGTAAAGAGGCTGGTTCAATGTTTAACTGTGGTCGGATCGCTTGCCATTAGCGCGGCTTTCGCCCACGCCCAGAACGCGCCGACACGCGACGGATTCTGGATTAGCGGCGGGCTCGGTTACGGCTCGCTCGGTTGCGACAATTGTGGCGGCTCGCGCGAAGGTGGAATAAGCGGCGGGCTATCGCTGGGTGGCACGATTACCCCGAGATTCCTGCTCGGCGTCGGAAGTGATGCCTGGGCGAAATCACAGCAGGGCGCAACATTGACGGTCGGCACCCTTGACGCGCGCGTTCGATTCTACCCCTCCACCACTGGCGGCTTTTTTCTGACCGGCGGCCTCGGAGTCGGCACTGTCAGCGCTGGTGGGTCGGGCTATATCGCCTCAGAGACGGGCCTCGGAATGCTTTTCGGGGTTGGTTACGATGTTCGGGTGGGACGCAATACAAGCCTGACGCCGTACTGGAGTGGCTTCGCGATGCGGAACGCGAATACAGACGCGAATGTCGGACAAGTAGGGCTCGCAATAACGCTCCACTAGCTATAGCATGTGTTGCGTGACGGAGGGTGAGGGATTCGAACCCCCAAGCCCTTGCGGGCGCCAGTTTTCAAGACTGGTGCAATAGCCATTCTGCCAACCCTCCACGCGCAAGATAAGAATGGCTATGGGCATGGGCAACGCGCGATTTCCGCGCATCCTCCCAGAGTGCCCTACTGCGTCGATCGAGCCAACAGGTCATCGAGCTGCGTCGCGCGCGCGATCTTCTCGACCTGAGCACGAATGCGAGCGGCATCGTCCGCGTGGCCCAGCTGCGTCAGAGCCGAACTCAGAACCAGTCCCGTCCGGAGATACAGGAACGGAATACCCGCAGACGGCCGATCCACCCAAAGGTCGCGATTCGCAATCGACTTCGGTGCCCTGAACGCGGTTTCCCAGAGTACGCGAGTCGTCTCGACATCGAACCAGCCCTCGCCCGGAACTTCGACGATGCCATTCCCTGCCTTGGGAATGTGGGGAACCAGCTTCCGCGCGAGGCCCGTGGTGACGGTGTACGGCGCGAGTCCCATCTCTTCAGCATATCCGCCGGTTGTGCGGCTGAAGTTGAATGGCCGCTCGGGATATGCATCGCGGATCATGTACAACACGAACAGATCGGCTCTTTCAAGGCCGGCGAAATCGCCGAATGAGCGTGGCTGGATGTTGACGACGATGTCAGTCCCTTCCTTGCGGAAGGTCTGCGGCGCCGAAAGCTCGATCACCGATGGCACCGCATCGGCCTGCTCCATCGTCAGATTGAGCGGCGGCCCACTCGGCTTCTTCCACACTCTGCCGCGATAAACAACCGGGCCGCGCAGCGAATCGTATTCGTAAATCGGGCGCCGCACCAACTGACGTGTGTACCAATCGGTGTTGAGCAGCGAGAGACAGGCGACGATGACGTCACGGCGGATGCCTTCCACTTCCTGCGCGTACCAGAGCGGGAACGTGTCGTTGTCGCCGGAGGTGACCAGGATTCCGTACGGCTCGACCGAGTTGAGCAGGTCAGCGGCGAAATCTGCGGTGTCGGTCTGGCCGGCGCGCGACGCCGATTGCCAGTTTGCGAAGAGCGGTACGATTGCAATGGCGAGCACCGGAGTGGCGAGGAGCCAACTCCGTCGGCGCGGGAGATCGAGCGTTTCGTCACCTAAGCGGACCTTCTCGGATCCGAGGAGGGCGGCGACGGTCTCCCACACGAAGACGAGGCCGAGCGCGATCCACACGCTGAGCGCCGAAAAACTCCAGAGATAGAAGTAATCGCGATCACGCACTTCGCGCGGAACTGATTCGCCCAGGTCCGGGGCCTGCGACGAGCCGTATTTGAAGTTCATGTAATAGATGAGGGCGAGCGTCACCATGAACATGAGCGGGCCGAAATATGAGAACGATCTCCGGTCGCGTTTCCAATGGACGTAACCGCCAAGTCCGCCGAGAAGCAGGAATAGCGTCGCCAGCATGTTCTGGAGCGCGGGATTGTTGCCGAGCGGATCTCTCAGCCACTGCCAGCGGAAATACAGCCACCACATTTCGACTTGTGCGATGAACGGCGCCTGCCTGTCGGTCAACCCGGGCTTCCCATATTGACCGCGATTGAAGTTGTACAAGAACCGATCGTAGGTCGCCCTGCTGAGCGTGCAGCCGACGCCGATTCGCGTTGCGCATCCAGTCGGCTCGCCTTCGTTGATGGCGGGGAAGTACGCCGCTCGAAGCGGTTGCGTGAGGAAGGGCGTCATGCCGAGCAGGAGCGCACCCGCAACCGCGAGCAGAAGTCTCGGGCGGCGGAGAAGCGTACCCGGGCGGCGAATGGCAACGGCCGCGGCGACCGCCGGCAGGGCGAGAAAACCCGCCATGTGGTTCGCGTACCCCAGTCCACTCAGATAGGCGATCATGACGAGCAGGCGATCCGCTTTGGGTCCGTCAGGATCGTCGCACCAACGAACGATCAGCCAGGACACGAGGGCGAGTCCCAGGAGCGAGACGGTGTAGACCTTTTCGTTGACGACCGATTGCGCCCAGACAGTGAACGCCGTCGCTCCGATCAGCGCGGCGAGAGATCCGCCGACTATTCTCTGCCAACGCTGCGGTAACCATCCAACGAGCACCCGCTCGGTGATCAGGAACCACATGCCCGCCGCGCCGGCACTGCAGAGGGCGGCGAGAATGTTGATACGCATCGCGACGTTGGGCGCGATCGGAAGGATCGCGAAAAAGCGTCCAAGCAGAACGAAGAATGGATTTCCTGGCGGGTGAGGGAGTCCGAACGTGTAAGCGGCGGCGATGTACTCGCTCGTGTCCCACATCGCGGTCGAAGGCGCGAGCGTGATGTGGTAGAGAAGGAACACGAGCGCGGACACGATTGTGGCGGCGCGATACGACGGCGTGTAGTCGAGCTCCTCCAGCGTGCCTTGCGTCGCCGTCATCTAGTGGCGGAACTGCCGCTTGCCCGTGAATACCATCGCGATGTTGTACTCGTCCGCCGCCTTGATCACTTCCTCGTCCCGGATGGAGCCACCTGGCTGAACGATCGCAGAGACTCCGGCTTCCGCCGCCTGTTCGACTCCGTCCCGAAACGGGAAATACGCATCGGAGCCCAACACCGAGCCTTTGGTATCGTGGCCCGTGAGACGCGCCTTGTAGACCGAGAGAAAAGCCGCGTCTACTCGCGACATCTGTCCGGCACCGATCCCGATCGTCGCGCCATCACGCGCGAGAACGATCGCATTGGACTTGACGCTTCCGACCGCGCGCCACGCGAACTGCAGGTCCTTGAGCTCCACGTCGGTCGGTTGACGCTTTGTGACGACGCGCCATTCTTCTCCGCTGTCGCGCGCGGCCCGCTCCTGAGCGAGAAACCCGCCGCGCACTCGCTTGTAATCGAGAGCGTGCTCGCGCCACTGGGCGCGGCCCTCCAGCACGCGGAGATTTTTCTTACGACCGAGTATTTCGAGAGCGCCCGCCGTAAACTGTGGCGCGACTATGCATTCGACGAAAAGGCTCGACACCGCCTCGGCGGTCTCGTCATCTACGGGGACCGTGAAGGAAATGACGGAGCCAAACGCCGATACCGGATCGCAGGCGAGAGCTTTCTTGTAGGCGTCGAGGGGGTTGGTGCTGGTCGCAAGTCCGCACGGCGTCGTGTGCTTCACTATGGCACAGGCGATTTCGCCCTCAAACGGGTCGGATGCAAAGAGGGCGCCCTCCAGGTCGAGAAGGTTGTTGAACGAGAGTTCCTTGCCGCCCTTCTTCTCCAGTGCGGAGAGACCGTCCTTCTGGCGCTCCACGTAGAAGGCGGCACGCTGG
Organism: Gemmatimonadaceae bacterium; assembly: GCA_036390715.1. Taxonomy (GTDB): domain Bacteria; phylum Gemmatimonadota; class Gemmatimonadetes; order Gemmatimonadales; family Gemmatimonadaceae; genus UBA4720. The sequence continues at coordinate 19,003 of DASWBG010000186.1, read as the reverse complement.
CCGGGGTTCTCGCCGTATCGGAGCGTGGTCGCCTTTTCGAGTGCGATGGCGATGCGGTCAGGAAATATCTCGGAGCGTTCGCAGCCAAACCAATGCGCAATTGCTGCGTCGTATGCCGCTGTGCGCGCGAAGACTTTCTCCGCCAGCAAGCGCCGCAGATCGAGGTCGTCATGCTTCGCCTGGAGTGCCGCGAGCACGCGCCCGTAATCAGCGGGATCGACTATCACGAAGACGGACACAAAGTTCTTGGCGGCTGATCGCAGCATCGAAGGCCCGCCGATGTCGATCTGCTCGATAATGTCTTCCGGCTTGGCACCGGTGCGGGCAGCCGTCTCCTCAAACGGGTAAAGGTTGACCGCGACCAAGTCGATCGGCGCGATCTGATGCTCGGCCAGGGCCCTCAGGTGCTCGGGCGAATCGCGTCGCGCCAGCAGCGCACCGTGTATCGCCGGGTGCAGCGTCTTCACCCGACCGTCCAGCATTTCCGGGAAGTGCGTGATGTTGCTGACGTCGCGCACGTTGACGCCTGCATCGCGCAGCGCCTTCGCCGTGCCCCCGGTGGAGACGAGATCCCAGCCGAGGGTGACCAGGCCTTTGGCGAAATCGACAAGACCGCTCTTGTCGGAAACGGAGAGTAGTGCAGTGGGCATATCAGGCAGAAGTTTTCGATTCGAGTTGTTGCAGCATGGCGACCATCTCGACGGCGCGGGGATAAACGACGTGCTCCACGGTCAGGACGCGTGCGGCGAGTGAATCCGCCGTATCCGATTCCTCCACTGGAACGCGCCACTGCGCGACGATGGGTCCACGATCGTACTCATCGTCAACCAAATGGACCGTGACGCCGCTCTCCTTCGCGCCGGAGGCGATCACCGCCTCGTGAACCCGTGCACCGTACATGCCCTCGCCCCCAAATGCCGGGAGAAGGGCTGGATGAATGTTGATGATTCGCCCGGCGTATTCATGGATCACGGTGGTCGGAATTCGCTTCAGGTATCCGGCCAGCACAACAAGGTCGACGCGGAATTTGCGAAGCAGCTCGAGAAGCCCGGACCCATCGTCGGCCGCGTCGAAACTCGCGATGTCGATTGAGGCTGTCGCGGCGCGAATGAGCGCCGGGGAATCGGCACGGTTCGACGCGACCAGCACCACCTTCGCGATTCGCTCACGCGAAAGATTGTCGAAATGGTCGATGATAGCCTGGAGATTTGAGCCGCGCCCCGAAGCAAGCACGGCGAGTCGTGATGGCATCCCCGATTTTACGCCGAGCCGTGCATCTCAGTAAGACCGGAAAAGCATCTCGACGGCGTCGCCGAGAGATCCCGCGGTCTCGATCCCATCCTCTTGCGCTTTGCGACGATCCTGGTCCGAGGTCATGTGCGACGAGATCATAATTCCACGGCCGCCGAGTGTTTTTGAGGCGATTACATCACGCCACCGGTCTCCGACATAAGCCACGTTCTTCGGATCGAGATTGAAGTCCCGCATCGCGGTCTCGAACATCTCTGTCGCGGGCTTCCGGCAGTTGCACGGCCCCGTGATATTCGGATGGTGAGGGCAGTAGTAACTGGCATCGATGTGCGCGCCTTCAGCTTCGAGCAGCGACTCGAAATGCCGGCGGACCGCCTCGTAGTCATCCACCGTGAAGATTCCGCGCGCAATTCCCGACTGATTCGTGACGACGATTGCCGGCACCTTTGCGTCGTTGATTCTTTTGACTGCGGCCGCGGCGCCGGGGATGAGCCTCACCTGCGATGGTGACTTGATGAAGTGGGCGTCTTCCATCACCGTGCCGTCGCGATCAAGAAAGACCGCGTCGGGAGTACCTTTCACGAGCGCGCCTTGACGATCGCCGTAACGAGCGCCCCGTCTTCGCGCGGAAGTACGCTGCGGAGATCGAGCAGCAGCTTCCCATCCGCTATGCGCCCGATGACCGCCGGCTCGCCACGCCGCAGTCTTTCCTCCATGCGCTCGGCGTCCGTCGTCACCATGATGGCTATCGAGGCGATGGCGGCGCTAGGGAAGGCGCCTCCACCGACGCTCGCTATGCTCGACGCCACTTCCGCATCGATACCACTCGAGCGAAGCGAGCTGACGACTGACCGGGCCCGCGACTCGAGCTCCTGCACGGACTCCGTAAGCATGGCCAGCACAGGAACTTCCTTGAGCGCGCGCTCGGGCTCGAGATAGAGCCTGAGTGTCGCTTCGAGTGCTGAGAGAGTGAGCTTGTCGACTCTCATTGCTCGCGCGAACGGATTCTTTCGAAGTCTGGCGACGACAGACGCGCCGCCGAGTATGATCCCGGCTTGCGGCCCGCCGAGAAGCTTGTCTCCGCTCATGAGGACCAGTGTTGCGCCCGACGCCAGAGCCGTCGACGCCGTGGGCTCGCCCGATAGTCCGTAGTCATCCAAGGGAAGGAGCAGTCCGCTGCCGAGATCGTGAATCACGGGCAGGCCGTGTTCGGCGGCGATGAACGCGAGGCGCTCGACGCTCACCTCCGATGTAAAACCCTCGATCGTGAAGTTGCTTCGATGCACTTTGACGATCGCGGCCGTCTTGGGTGTGATCGCCCGCCGGTAGTCGTCATCGTGGGTGCGATTTGTGGTCCCAACCTCGACGAGCTTGGCGCCGCTGCGCGCCATGATGTCCGGGATGCGAAAGCTGCCACCGATCTCGACCAGCTCTCCCCTCGAGACCAGAACTTCCTTCCTCTGCGCAATTGCATTGAGGGTGAGCACCATCGCCGCCGCGCAGTTGTTGACAACGAGCGCGTCCTCTGCGCCCGTGAGCTGGCGCAACAAACCCACACAGTGCGAATAGCGAGATCCGCGCTGTCCTGTCTCGATGTCGTACTCGAGGTTGCTGTAACCCTCCGCGACGTGTCCGACTGCTCGAATCGCCACGTCAGCCAGGGGGGCGCGGCCGAGATTGGTGTGGAGCACGACTCCGGTCGCGTTGATCACGCGTCTCAGCGATGGCCGGGTTGCGTCATGAACGGCCGACTTAATCGTCTCGACCCATTGCTCCTCCGTTCGCTGCGCGCCACCCGCGGTGCGCACGGCCTCCACGGTGCTTCTCACCGCGTCAAGGACAAGTCTTCTCGGGTGGTGCTCGAGAAGCCATTTCACGCCGGCCGTCTCGAGCAGGGCGTTGACGCTGGGCAAATCGCGTCTCGAGTCCTTCATCGTTTGACTGGAGGTGGCGACGCCGGCGGAGTGACCCCAGGCTTCACGGGTGGGATCGGTGGGGACGCGGGCGGCGAGAAGGTGCGCTCGCTGTCGGCAGTCCTCCCGAATAATCCACGAATTCCGATCGCGCGCACATGGTACACGAGCTTCGGTGTAAGCGGATGCTGCAGCCTGATTACCGCATCGCTGATCGGAATGGGGCGCGGCATGACTGGCTTAGGCGCGAGAGTTGTGTCGGGCCGAGATGGCACCGGCGCCCGGCCTCGCACCGGTGGTCGAATTGCCGCCGGAGCAGTGACAGGCGGATTTACTTTCGTCGTCGTGTCCTTGGGCGGCGGGCCCGCGCTCACGATAGGAATTCGCGAGGAGTCAGGTGCGATTACCGCAAAGTTGGCGGCGCTGAGTGCCAGGGTCGGATCCACGGGTTTGTCGAAGGTCACTTGCAGCGTCACGGAATCAACCAGCCTCACGTCGCGAAGCCTCGGCGCCACGGTGTCGTGCGCGAAGATTATGAGATCGGTACGGGCGCTGTCCGTAACATTGATCGACAGACTGTCCCACGGCTCGCTCGGATCGATAGTCAGATTCTTGTTGCGATCGACGTACGCCCGTACCGTATAGCGCGCTGGCGGCATGTGCTCGATGACGAACCCACCATTGGAATCGGCGAGCGCCACGTACGGATGAATGGTATCTGGCGGCACGAACGATTCGACGAGCGCGCCAGCGGCCGGAGTCCCGGATACCCAATCGAAAACGTTGCCGGCGAGTCTGGTTCGCGGGATCGTGGTCCCGGTCGAGAAGAAGGTCGATGCACCCGTCTTGCGCACATTTCCACGAAGGTCAGAGAGCCCGCTCATCATGATTACCGTGTACGGGGTATTGGCGCGCCATCCGTGCGTAGGCCTGACTCCGATTGCGCCGCGATGCCATGATGCTTCCGGAACGCCGTCGCGAGGAGAGATCAGGAATAGATCGCTCAGGGTCGTTACGGAAGCTGGGCGCTCGGCCACTGTCTCGTCGAAGCGGAAGATTACCTCCTTCGGCTTGACGCCGACGCTGCCGGAGTCGGGAATCGTCGCGACGAGCTGGGGTGGCGCAACATCGACTGGTCCACCGGGCGGAAATCCGGGAGAGGCGCACCCCGACACGAGCAGCGCGACGGCGACTAGCCGCCGCAAAGCGCTTTCACCTTTTCCGCTAGCTGCTCGCGCCGCTTGATCCATTCCTCTTCTTTTGTCCGCTCGGCCGCGACGACGTTTGCCGGCGCTCTGCTCGTGAATCCTTCATTCTGAAGGCGCCTTGACAGCGTTTTGAGCTGCGTCTCGAGCTGCTCGAGCTCTCCACGCAGCTTGCCGCACTCCTTCGCCAGATCCACCAGCCCGGCAAGCGGTACGATGACCTCGCTGCCATCGGACAGCACCGAATGGGCGGCACCAGCCGGGGCCGGAGTTGCGATTGCCATCGAGCCCGTACCAGTGATCTGGACATTCGCGCGAGCGAGCTGTCCGATCAGCTTGGCCTGTTCGGCGAAGAGTGGCGCATTCGCGCGCGACCGGATCACCGCATCGACGGACTTTCCCGGGGGAATCGCATAATCCGAGCGGATCTGGCGGACTGCGCTCACCGCTTCGCGTTCAAGATCAAAGCGCGTCATCGCGTCTCGTTCTTCTGACGATGCCGGATGAGGGATCGGCCACGGCGCGATTGCCAGGAACTCGCAGCGGTCGGCGGCCACCGGGAAGGGAAGGCGTTGCCAGAGCGTCTCCGTAATGAACGGCATGATCGGGTGCAGCAGTCGGAGCGCGTAGTCGAAGACGTGCGTGAGGACCGCGCGCGCGACCTCGCTATCGCTGCCCGACGCACCGATGCGACCCTTCGTAGTCTCGAGATACCAGTCTGCAACATCATTCCAGACGAAACGTCGCGCGGCCTCCGCGTATTCGCTCAGACGAAGCCCGGAGTAACGCTCTTCCGGGCGCCATTTTCCTTTCTCGGGTCTCGCTGGGCCGAGCGCTGCATCGGCCTCCAGAATCGTCGCGTTCAATCGGCCGAGTATCCAGCGATCGGCCAGCGTTAACTCGTTGTCACGAAGCTCGTCGACGCTTCTCACCGGGGAACTGCCGACGTTGGCGAGCAGGAATCTTCCGATGTTCCAGAGCTTGGTCGCGAAGTTTCGCCCCGGCGCGAATGAGCGCTCGAGATTGAGAGGGTCGAGCATGAGGTCCGCGCCCATCCCCATGCCAGCGATCACGGTGTAACGAAGCGCATCGGCACCGTATTTCGCGACGACGTCGAGCGGGTCGATCCCGTTGCCGAGCGACTTCGACATCTTCACGTGGTTGGTGTCGCGCACCGTTCCGTGCAGATAAACAGTGTAGAAGGGCGCCGCGTCCATGAATGCGTAGCCGGCCATGATCATGCGCGAGACCCAGAAGAAAAGAATCTCCGGTGCAGTGATGAGATCGTCGGTTGGATAGAACGCCGCGAGCGCAGCCGAGTCCTTGTCGGGCCAGCCGAGGGTCGAGATAGGAAACAGCCACGACGAGAACCAGGTGTCGAGAACATCTTCATCCTGGCGAACCGGACCGCCGCATTTGTCGCACGCCATTACGTCGGTGCGACTCACGATCTGCTTGTCGCACTTGTCGCAGTACCAGACTGGAATTCGATGTCCCCACCACAGCTGCCGCGAAATGTTCCAATCGCGAATGCTCTCGAGCCAGTTGATGTAGACGGCTTCCCAACGCTCGGGCAAAATGCGAATTGTGCCATTGCGAACTGCCTTGAGCGCCGGCTTGGCCAGGGGTGCCATCTTCACGAACCACTGATCAGACAGACGCGGCTCGACAACGGTGTCACAACGATAGCAGTGACGAACCGCGTGCTGATGCGGCTCGACCTTGATCAGCTGACGCGACTGCTCGAGCGACCTGATGATCCGCTCGCGCGCCTCGAATCTGTCGGCGCCGAGCAGCTCCGCGGGCACACGCGAGCGCGCGTCGACGCCATTAGCCATGGTGCCGTCGGGTGCCATGATCACCGGCATCGGCAGTTTATGGCGCACGCCGACCTCGAAATCGTTTGGATCGTGCGCCGGCGTGATCTTCACGACGCCGGTCCCAAATGCGGGATCGACGTAGGCATCGGCGATGATTGGAATCTCGACGTTGGCGATCGGGAGCAAGACGGACTTGCCGATCAGCTTCTTGTAGCGGTCGTCGTCCGGGTGAACTGCCACCGCGACGTCGCCGAGCATCGTCTCCGGTCGCGTGGTGGCAACTGTGAGGCTGGAGTTGTCCTTCGCGCCGACAATGGGATAGGCGATGTGGTATAGCGTCCCCATCGCCTCGCTGTGCTGTGCCTCTTCGTCACTCAGTGACGTGAGACAGCGCGGGCACCAGTGGATGACGCGGTGGCCGCGGTAGATAAGCCCTCGCTCGTAGAGCTGGACGAAAGCTTCCCGGACCGCACGCGACAGCTCCGGCGAAAGTGTGTAGGCCGTGCGGTTCCAATCCGCCGAAACGCCGATGGCGCGCAGCTGCCGCAGGATCTCGCCTCCGGTCTCCTCGACGAATGCGATCGTGCGCTCAACGAATGCTGCGCGACCGAGATCAAACTTCGTCTTGCCTTCGGCGGCGAGTTGTTTCTCGATGATGTTCTGGGTGGCGATGCCGGCGTGGTCGGTGCCAGGAACCCAGAGCGCTTCGTCGCCAACCATGCGACGCCAGCGAATGATCACGTCCTGGACGGTGTTGTTGAGGCCATGCCCCATGTGCAACGCCGCTGTCACATTCGGTGGCGGCATGATGATCACGAATGGGTCGCGGTCCCCACCGTTGCGGCGGCTGCGCTTCTCGTCGGCGGAAAAAATTCCGGCGTCGATCCAGCGCTCGTAAACGGCGCGCTCGGTCCGGCCGGGGTCGTACTGCGCCGGCAACTCGTGAAGCTCCTGTGTTGTGCTCATCTCCGGCGCAAGTTAACGGGCGCCATTTTCGCGGGTAAGACCGCGCGTCTCACCCGCGAAATACTGCTTTGGTGCCGCTATGCGCTCGATCCCCGGCGCGTGCCGTTGCCGGGCGCGCGCTCGTCGTCAGCGACGTGATCGGCCTTTGGAACTCCGCTCGGAGCCTCAGCGGAACCGTCGGTGCGACCGCCGCGTCCCTTCCTGGTCGATTTCCGGACTGCCGCATCGGGGATCTCGTCAGCGGCGGCCATAAAGGCTTTGTCTTCCTTAAGAGATCGGTCTTCCAGAATGTTTTTTGGATCAGCGTGCCGATCGATCTCTTCCGAAGTACCCTGCCGGCGACGACCCGTGCCGACCTGTTGGCCGTCCCAATGGCGCTCGGTGAATGGCGGATCGCCATCCTGGTAGTGATGCGCGGCGTCGCCAAAGAGATTCTCATCGGTACGGATGCCAAGCCGGTTTACGACGGTGGCGACACCTGGAACTCCGCGTGCTATAACGACGGCCTGGTGCGCTTCCTCTTCCGAGTTCACCCAGCCGGTCAGCTCGATGATGCCATCTTCCACGGCACCGATGTCGATCGCGCGCTCGCTCAGGATTGGATCGTTTCTATACGCCTCGAGCACTCTCTCCTCGAGCTCTTCGGCGCCGTTGAGCGATCCCTTGGGCGTATCGAGCTCTTCGTCGAAGTCCGGATCGAACTCGTCCTCGTCCAGCCCCTCGTAATCGAAGTCCTCTTCTTCTCCTTCGGTGCCGCCTCCGAATGTGTCCTTGATTCTGTCAGTCAATCCCTTGAATCCTCCGAATCGCTCCGCCATGAGAACCCCTGCCGCAAAGCCGGCCGCGGCTCCGATAGCGAAATAAATCGCAGTGCGCGACGAAGACTCTTCCTCTTCTTCATCGTAGATGTACGGCGGCTCGTTACGAAAGCGGAAGGGCAGCATAGCGTGATGGCCTGTGGCGAAGGGTATCTGCAAACGATACCTTAACGGGGAGCAAAATAAAGGCCATCCGCAGTACTCGAAATCATACCAAAAAATGTTGACGCTGAGGCTCCCCGACGGCGCCACCCGTGAAGCTCCCGAAGGCGCGCTGCCGCGCGATATAGTCGCCTCCATCGGACCCCGGCTGCTGCGCGACGCGATCGCGGTGCAGATAGACGGCGAGATCATCGATCTCAACACCCCGCTCAGAAAGGGCGGAGACTTCAGGGTTCTTACCGAAAAAGACCCGGAGTCTCTGGCCGTGCTCCGGCATTCGGGCGCGCACATCCTGGCGACCGCCGTTCGCCGGCTTCGCCCCGACGCCAAGATCGGCTTCGGCCCGGCAATCGAGGACGGCTTCTACTACGATTTTGAAGTCGATAAACCGTTCACCCCCGAAGACCTCGAGAAATTCGAGTCCGAGATGAAGAGGGTGATCGCCGAGAAGTATCCGTTCGTCCGTGAAGTGGTATCTCAGACCGAAGCGCGGAAACGCTTCTCCGACGATCCGCTCAAGCTGGAGCGGCTCGGCGAATTTCCGGACGGTGAGATCATCTCGACCTACACAGACGGACCGTTCATCGATCTGTGCAAGGGGCCGCACGTCCCCGACACGTCGTATCTAAAGAACTTCAAGCTGCTGCACACAGCGGGCGCCTACTGGCGGGGCGACGAGCACCGGCAGATGCTGCAGCGCATCTACGCCACGGCGTTCTGGAAAAAGGAAGATCTCGAGGAGCATTTGCATCGTCTCGAGGAGGCGAAGCGGCGCGATCATCGCGTGGTGGCGCAGCAGCTCGATCTTTACTCGACCGACGCTCGCGTAGGTCCGGGTCTCATTCTCTGGCATCCGAGAGGCGCGATAATCCGAAACGAGATCGAAGATTACGAGAAGGCGCTCATTCTTCGTCACGGATATGATCTCGTCTTTACTCCGCACATCATGAGCGAGCGTCTGTTTCAGATCTCGGGGCACCTCGAGAACTTCAAGGAAAACATGTTCGGCTCGATGGATGTCGAGGGCGCGGGATATCGTCCGAAGCCCATGAACTGCCCGGGGCACATCTGCATCTACCAGTCGCATCCGAGGTCGTATCGCGATCTGCCGATTCGCTACGCCGAGTTCGGCGCGGTGTACCGGTACGAGCGGAGCGGTGTGCTGCACGGGATGATGCGCGTACGAGGTTTTACGCAGGACGACGCGCACATCTTCTGCACGCCGGAGCAGGTCCCATCAGAAATCGAGCGGCTGCTCGAGCTCTGCGACGAGATGCTCAAGACATTCGGCTATCCGTACACGATCGAGCTCGCCACACGCCCGGATAAGGCACTGGGAAGTCCCGAGCAGTGGAAGCAGGCGGAAAAGACTTTGGCCGACGTTCTCAACAATCGTGGTCGCGAATTCACGTACGACGAAGGAGGCGGCGCCTTCTACGGGCCGAAGCTCGACTTCAAGCTGATCGACGCGATAGGGCGAAAGTGGCAGGGCCCGACCGTGCAGCTCGACTTCAATCTGCCCGAGCGCTTTGGGCTCGAGTACACTGGCGCGGACAACGCAGCGCATCGGCCAACGATGTTGCACCGCGTGCTGGTCGGATCGATGGAGCGGTTCGTTGGCGGCCTGATCGAGCACTACGCCGGCGCGTTCCCGCTCTGGCTCGCGCCGGAGCAGGTGCGTGTCATTCCGATCGCCGATGACCTGAAAGAATTTGCGAAGTCAATCGTCGACCGCCTCAAGGCGCGCGGCGTGCGCGTTCATCTCGACGATCGCTCCGACACGTTGAACTATCGCATCCGTGAAGGCGAGATGATGAAAATCCCGTACATGGCCGTCGTCGGAAAGCGCGAGGCCGAGTCGGATTCGGTCGCCGTGAGAGTACGGGGAGCGGGGAAGAAGCAGGAGATCATGACAGTTGCAGATTTCACCGCGCGCCTCGAGGACGAGCTAGCGACTCGAGCGCTCAAGCCGTAGGACCTCGCGGGTGCGTAAGCGCATCTCAGTAGTCATCCCGCCCCGACCGCGGTGGTGTCGGCATCGCTTTTATCCGCCGTCTGTCGAAGCACGCGCCGCAGCACCTTCCCTATCTGCGTCTTCGGCAGGTCGGACACGAACTCGTACTTCGCCGGAATCTTGTAAGGCGCCAGCCGGTCGCGGCAGTACAGTTTCAGATCGGAAGGGCTCAGGGCGCAATCCGCTCGCAGGACGACCCACGCCTTCACGATCTCGCCGCGCATATCGTCCGGCACGCCGACGACTCCGACCTCCGCTACCGCCGGGTGGGTCGAGATGACTTCTTCGATCTCGCGCGGCCACACCTGGAAGCCGCAGGTCTTGATCAGATCCTTCTTGCGATCGACGATGAAGAGGTATCCGTCTTCGTCGAGGTATCCAAGATCGCCCGTGTACAAACGGCGCTCACCACGGTCATGGGTGCGAAGCATCTCATTGGTCTCGTCAGGCTTTTGCCAGTAGCCTTGCATGAGCTGCGGTGCACTGATGACGATCTCTCCCACCTCGCCCGTCGGAACTGGTGTGATTCCGTCGTCTGAGTCGACTATGTCGACGCGGACATCAGGCAGTGGCATTCCTACCGACCCTAGCTTCTTCTCGCCCTGAACGGGATTTGCGATGACGGCCATCTGCGCCTCGGTAAGCGAATAGCCTTCCACGATTACGCCGCCCGTCAGCTCCTCGAATCGTTTCTTCGTTTCGGCCATGAGCGGCGCGGCACCGGAGAAACACAGCTTGATCGAGGTAAAGTCGACTTTGCCTTCGCGCGCCATCGCGTGATTCATGATTCCATTGAGCAGCGTCGGGACCGTGCAAATGAAAGCGGGCTTGACCTGGTTTATCTCTTTCAGGAACTCGCGCAGATCACGCGGGTTGGGAATCAGCGCGATCGGATTGTGATTGATGAAAGCCAGGCTTTGCACGCCCGTATTCCCATAGACGTGGAACAGTGGCAGTGGAAGCATGATCGTATCCGTCCACGCGTTCATGGCGGGACTGAGCCACGATTGAAGCTGATGTCCCGCGACCACCATCCCCCGGTGCGATCCCACCACCCCTTTTGGCGTTCCCGTGGTGCCGCCGCTCATCAGAATGACCGCCGGATCGTCCAGGCTCGCGCCAGAGGTCGGCGGCGACGAACGCCGGTGTCGCCGCAACAGTTTCGCGAAACGGAAGTCATCTCCGGCTAGCCGGATGCGATCGCCCTCCTTCTTCTCCTTGAACAATGTGTATGCGAAGCGGAGAAGCCACGGCAGGTACTCCTTGATGTTGGTGGCGACGACCCGCTTGACCGACGTTCGAGGCTGAACGCTTTTAACCTTTCCGTAAAAGCGATTGAGCACGATCACCGTCTCGGCGCCCGTTGTACGCAGGGCATCCTCCATCTCGCGCTCGCTGTATGTCGGATTGAATGGGCTCACTATCGCGCCCACCTTCCAGGCGGCGAACTCGGCGATCAGAAACTGCGGGCAGTTGGGAAGGCAAATAGCGACGCGGTCGCCACGCGCAACACCCATTTCGCTCAGCGCCGCCCCGAGTGCATTGCTCTCATCTTCGAGCTTCCGATACGTTATGGTCGAGCCCTTGAACAGCAGGGCCGGACGATCGGGCCACTGTACCGCGGCCTCTCGGAGGTAGTCCGTAAGATTTCGGTTCGGGTACGGCTCCAACGTCGACGGAATTCCATCGTCGTAGTTTGCCAGCCAATTGGGTGCGGTCATTGCAGCCTCCGTCGATCTTCAGCTACTGTTTGGTGTCGCTCGAGCGATTCAGTGCGGCAGCGATGGTATTGCTGACCAAAGAATGCATCAGTTTTGAAGGAAGCGCTGTACGTATCGCTACGTAGTAATTCGGACGTTTACCTGGCGGACACATTCATGACGGGCGTAACCGGACTCCATCACGTCACTTGCATCGCTGGCGACGCGCAAGACAATGTCGAATTCTACTCCGGCGTCCTCGGCATGCGCCTCGTCAAGAAAAGTGTCAACCAGGATTCACCGGGCACTTACCATCTCTTCTACGCTGACGGCGAGGGCCACCCCGGAACCGACATCACCTTCTTCCCCTGGCCAGAGATGCCTCCCGCCAAACCGGGCGTCGGACTGGCGATGGAAGTCTCGCTCGCCATCCCGCTCGGCAGCATCGATTACTGGGTGGAACGATTGGCCGAACACCACCTTGCGGTGGGTGATGCAGAGACCAGACGTGGCACATCGGCACTCCCGTTTACCGATCCGCACGGGCTGCCTCTTGTACTCCACGAGACCGGCGACGACCGCGACTTCACCCCCTGGAAGGAAAGCCCGGTTCCGGTAGAAAAACAGATCCGTGGGCTGCACTCCGTCCGTCTGTGGCAACGCGACCTCGCGCTTACATCCAGCTTCCTCACGGGAGTGCTCGGATTCGTTGACATTGGCGCGGAAAACGACTGGTTCGGTTTCGAGATCGCTGGTGGCGGCTCGGGACGATACCTCGAGATCCGCGAGATTGACGACGCCGATCGCGGCAGGTGGGGTACTGGCGGCGTCCACCACATTGCGTGGCGCGTGCCCGATGATAAAACCGAGCTGGAAGTGCGCGCGCGAATCGATCATGCTCGTCGCCGACCGACCGAGGTGATCGATCGTTTCTGGTTCAAGTCCGTCTATTTTCTCGAGCCCGGAGGGGTGCTGTTCGAGATCGCCACCGACGGACCGGGTTTCGCCATCGATGAAGATCCTGCCTCGCTTGGCGAGCACCTCGTGCTTCCTCCCTGGCTCGAGTCGCACCGCGGCGAGATCGAGGCGGCACTGCCCCCGATCAAGCCGCCGGCGGAATCAGGCGCGCGGTTGTAACTCGCTCGCCGACGCGCGCGCCGATGTCTGGCTCGCGGTCTTGTTTCGCCACCGTCTGAGCGTCGGGACATCCTTCGCGAAACGCCGCGCAAGGAATCCCGGGAAGTGCATCGATCGCAGCTTCCCTTCGACCAGCGCCGTCATTTGTTCCAAGGTGATGTTCGGCTGGGTGAAGGCTCCCTTGTTATAGCAGTGACTGCAGTACTCGCTGCTGAGAGTTCCGTCCGCGTTGGATCCGCCACCGCGCGGGTCCTTGCTGAGAGGCATTCCGCAGCTCTGACACGCTGGTCCTTTTGGTCTGAACACGATCCACCCCCTACTGTGCTTTGGTACCTGTCATGCTTAGAACGAGAACAGAATCCGCCGTCTTCACTTTATAGTGTGCGGTAGTGCTGCCCACTATGCTTCCATTCTGAAGTCGCGCCACGCCGTACGTCGTGACCTGGACTCCCTTCCGCCGAACACTTGAGTATGGGCCTGCGGCCAGCATGATGCTGTCGCCGTCGACGCTGACTTTCACTGGTACCGGTGTTGCTCGCCCAGGAAATTTCATGCTCCAGCCCGACGTGTTCGCCGTCGCAGTCAAGACGTAGGTGGTCGCGGATGTGTCTCCGCTCATCGGAACCGATCGCATGTTCCACTTGCCTGCGACGTCGGCCAGGTTGAGTGGTGCCGGAGTCGTGGTGGTGGAGGTGGCGGTGGTGGAGGAAGTGGAGGACGCCATTGCGCTCGTACTGTCTGCCGAGGCGCTCTCCTTCTTCGCGCATCCGGCGAGGACCGCTGCACAGCAGCAGATCGCGATGCGGGTGGTGCGGTGCGGCATGAACATAGAACCCCCCGTTTGATGTGACGGACGGCTTCCCTCGGCGTGATGCCGATCCGGACGAACGTACGGCCAGCACAGATTGGCGGCAAGTGACCGAGCCTTGTGCCGAGATATCAGCGGGCTCGCTTCCTTTTTCGCACAATCACCCAGGCTCCGAGTGCTGCAAGCAGGACGCCAAGAATTGTCCAGCCGATGGGCCCGAGGAATTTGTGGATTTTCGTGAAGTTCGCGCCGAGTATCCTCCCGGCCACGGCCAGCGCTGTGCACCATACCAGTGTGCCGATCAGATTCGCGAGCAGGAAAAGTCCCAAGTTCATCCGAGCGACCCCAGCCGGTATGGAGATCAACCCTCGCACTCCAGGCAACAGCTGGGCGATGATCACGTCGACGAAACTGTGGCCTGAGAAACGGGCAGTCGCACGCTCGATATCCCTCCCGCGAATCAGTGTCCACCGGCTGTATCGCTCCACCCACTTCTCCGGCCGCTCTTCACCCAACGCCCGCCCGGCGTAGTACAAGGGGAGGGCGCCGAGAACTGAGCCGAATGTTCCCGCGACGATGACTCCGATAAGAGTCATACTGCCATTCGCTGTCAGGAATCCCGCCAACGGCATTATCAGCTCTGACGGGAGGGGCAAGAAGACATTCTCGATCGCCATGAGGATGGCGACTCCCCAATAACTCAGGGCGCCGACGAGATGAGCAATCCAGGCAAGCATGGAGTGAGTAGCACGGCGCAATCCCTCGGCCACTCACTCCATGTGCAGAATGCGTTTGGTGCTGCTTAGAGCCTGCGGAAAACGATCGTCCGCGAACGAGCTAGTTGTTGCGGACGCCCCTCAGGTCGGACCGCAGCTCGTCGGTGATGAGATTCGACGAGTAGTCCATCAACTGATTGAGCGCACCCTGAAAGTCAGCGACGCTGACGCTCCCGAGCGTACTCGCGGTGATGACGGATCCAGGAATGGGGCTCGAGCTCTGGACGTAGGGCGTGAGACGGTCGCGACCGTGGATCTTGACGTTCCAAATCTCGCGGCCAGTACGACGATCGATGAGCACCGCTTCGGCGAACGTGAACAGATACGCTGCCTCGTCGGCCTTGGCGTTGATGCCGAACCTCTGCATTCGAACTTCCATCAGATAGTCGGCCTGGTTCTCGTCCGTGACCGGACGGGTGCCGAGATATCTGCTGGCGCGCTGAAGGGTGCGCTGGGCCAGAACGGCGGGTATGTCGATTCGCTCGCTGGCGCTGTCGAGGCGTGCGTTCGCGCGGCGCCCTTCGCGCTCGCGCGCGACATCGGCGCCGGCTCTTACGACGGCTTCGACCGCGTTCTGCGAATTGCTGAGATCGTAGTAGCTCGTGAGCAGCTCAGGAGAGGGCGGTGCAATGTAGACCACCGCCAGCGTCCGGCTGGCAAAGGGATACTCAGCGAGGTGATGTCCACCGCCGCAGCCAACGAGGACTGCCACGATCGAGCAGGCGCCGACCAAGGCGCGCGCTCCGTTGCGATTGGGACGCAGTGAAGACGTACTCATTTGATTTTCCTTTTCAGGTAGATGCGAGTAGCGGCGGCCACGATGGGCCGCCGCTTGACTCACTACCTAGACGACAGGCGGGCGCGAGGGGTTACGTCGAACTTGTGCTATTTCGCCGACCCCTTGTACGTGACCTTCCAGACTCGTCCACCCTGGTCGTCACTGATATAGATGGCTCCATCGGGACCCAGCGCGAGACCAGCTGGACGATGCGCGGCACGGTCCGGCTGCTTCACTGCGCCGGCGAATCCATCGGCAAAGACCTCGTAGTTGGCCGGATCTATCGGCTTTCCTCCGGCGAAGGGAACGAACACGACGTTGTAGCCTCCCTGAGGCCCCGGTGCGCGATTCCACGAGCCATGGAAGGCGATGAAGGCGCCATCCTTATAGTGGGCGGGGAACGACGAGCCAGAATAGAAAAGCAGGTCGTCGGGCGCCCAGTGCGCGGGGAAGAACGCCTCTGGACCGGTCTTGGTCGCGCAGTCTCCAACGGCTTTGCCGCCGTCGCCGCCGTACTCGGGTGCGAGAACGAGCTTCTGCTGCTGGCCGTCGAAATAACAGGTTGGCCAGCCATAATCGCCGCCCTGCACGATCTTCAGCAGCTCTTCGGCGGGCAGATTCTGTCCCTGCTCTGCGGTGTACAGTTTTGGCCAGTTGTCAAAGAGCTGGTCACGCCCGTGCTGGGTCGAGTAGAGCTGTCCGCCAGGATCAACAGCGATCCCGACCGCATTCCGGATGCCTGTCGCGTACCTCTCAACGGATGAGAACTTCTGATTCGTCTTGTTTGCATCATAACGCCAGATTCCCGCGCGCGTCCGAAGCTCCGTGCACGGCTTGTGTCCCGGCGACTCGAGCGTGCGATTCTTGATTTGGCACGAGTTGGTCGCCGAACCGACGTCCATGTAGATGTTGCCGGTCGGATCGATCACGAACGGATGCATCGGATGATCGCCATTGGCGGGAAGTCCGCTAACGATTGTATCCACGGTGGTGGAACGAGGGGTCATGCTGTCGGTCGAGACCGCGTAGCGTACGATTCGCTTCGTGATCGTGTCGCCCTCTTCGGCGTAGAGCGCACCCTTGTAAATGCCAATCCCGGTGCCGCCGCCATTCTTGTGCTGCGTATCGGGCCCGAATCGCTTGATGATGTCGGCCTTCCCATCGTTGTTGGTGTCGCGGAGCGCGATCAGGAAACCGCCGGGATGCGTCGCGCCCTGATAGTACTTGCCGCTCCATGTGTTGACGTAGACGTCGCCGTTGGAAGCAACGACGATATGCCTGGCGTGGCCGAGAGTGTCGGCGAATACTGTCGCGCAGAAACCGTCGGGTAGGGTGAGTCCTCCATCGTCTGTCGCGCACGCGGACGTGCCGACGGCCTGTGTGCTGCTGGCCGCCGTAGAGTCCTTGCTGCTGGTCCCTTCGGTTTTGACGCACGCGATCAACGCGATCGCTGTTGCTCCCAAGACGAATGATTGGTTGAAGCTCATCGAAACGCTCCTGTCAGCGTTTGCTGGGCATGCGGCGTCCGCTTACCGGACCGAGGTCGATCATGAGCGCGATTACGAGCCCCGCGACCGGCCAGAACGTCCAGTGTCCGCCGAACCAGTTGTGGACCGCGGAATACCAGAGCAGTGTGGTGGGCAGAAAGACGAACCCGATGATCGGCCACAGGAGGTTGTCGAAGACGCCGCGAAACCAGTGGGTGAAGAACCACAGCAACGCGACCACGAGTCGCGGTGCGGCCAGGGCCAACAAAGTCATGATGCAGGGCATCGGTCAGGATTCCTCGCGCGCTCGGCGCTTCAGAGTGGAGGATGTGGGGCTTTCGACGATCCCGATTCTTGGTTCTGCCGCGTGAAGCTCTCCCATTGTATTCTGGTTCTTCAGAGCGTTCCCTTCCGCATGGTTCGTGCGAGAGGGGCCGGCCCCGGTTGGTTTACGGCTATCTCGGCAACGCCGGCGTCTCGCTCCTCTCGGCGAGGAGCTTGGCTGAGAAGCGTTGGGCCTCGGCGATGCGTTCTACCTCGACGGCGATGGCGTCGACTGACTGCTGCAGCTGATCGAAGCGCTGCTCGAACTGGAATGCGTTCGAAAGCTCACGCGTCGGGCCTTTCTTTTGAAGTCCGCGGACTAACCATACGGTGATAGCGCTGAGTGACGCGACCATACCTACGATGATTACCGCCACTACAGCGAAATTGGCAACATCAGGATCCATGATGATCTCGAAATTGAGTTTTGATTGGTTGCATCAAGGTACCGTACGAATCATGCCGAGCTGAGTTTCTCCGGTTAAACGGCAAACGACAAAAGCGAACTGAGCAAGGTCGCAGGTGCGGTGCGATGTCCTAGGCGCGAGATCGGAGGTAGAGGCGTTGAAGCGCCCGACCAGGTCGGAGAAGACGCGCTCTAACGCCCGGAATCAGCTCGATGAATGTTACAGCGATCGTGAAAGACGCGCATCCGCAGAGCGAGCATCGCTCGGAACATCCACAGGGATACGACGCCATCGTAATTGGGCTTGGCGCGATGGGGAGCGCGACGCTATTCCATCTCGCGCGCCGAGGTCTCCGCGTTCTCGGACTCGAGCAGTTCTCGGCTGGACACCAGCTCGGCTCGTCGCACGGAGACAGCCGCATCATTCGCGAGACCTATTTCGAACATCCTCTTTACGTTCCGCTGGTCCAGCGAGCGCACGAATTGTGGCGGGAGCTGGAGGAGACGAGCGGGACGTCTCTGATGAAGATCACCGGCGGCCTCATGATCGGTCCGAGCGACGGAATGGTCGTTACCGGAACTTTGCGGAGCGTGCGCGAGCACGGGCTCGCGCATGAAGTCCTGACTCCGACGCAGGTACACGAACGGTTCCCTTCGTTTCAGCTCGAGGCGCGACTGGTTGCGGTGCTCGATCCACGGGCAGGTTATCTCGACCCGGAGGCGTGCAATAGAGCGCATCTCGAGACTGCGCGCGCTGCGGGAGCGGAGACGCATTTCGACGAGTCCGTGCTGGAGTGGATCCCCGACGGTGAAGGAGTTCGAGTCCGCACTCGCGCCATGACATACATGGCAAATCGCCTGATACTCGCGGCGGGCGCGTGGAACACCGGTCTGGCGAGCGAGCTCCAGTTGCCGCTCACGATCGAGCGTCAATCCGTATTCTGGCTGGAACCCGGTGGCTCGCGGGAATCGTACGAGGCTGAGCGTTTTCCGATCTACGCATACGAGTACAAAAGCGGCCAGATCTGTTACGGCTTCCCCCGACTTCCTCGAGGAGTGAAGGCGTCGGTAATGCACTCCGGAGATACGGTGCGCGACCCCGGCAGCGTCGAACGCACGGTCGATGCCGCTGAAGTAGAGCCGCTGCGCGCTGCGTTGCGTCCGGTGCTACCGCAACTTGCGGAGGTGCCCGTCCGTGAAAGTGGCGTGTGCCTGTTTACCAACACGCCGGATCACGACTTCATCATCGACTTCCATCCACTCCACCGGCAGGTGTTGATCTCGAGCCCGTGCTCGGGGCATGGCTTCAAGTTCGCGAGCGCGATCGGCGAGCTGCAGGCTGATCTTCTCACGACCGGGAAGTCCCGATTCGACCTGGCTCCATTCCGAATAAAAAGGTGGCCCACCGATCAGGATCGAGCTGGTGAGCCAACTTCGC
>DASWBG010000185.1:0-3286 GCA_036390715.1 Gemmatimonadaceae bacterium | reverse complement strand
TCAGGAGTTCCGTCCGGAAGAACCCTGGATTGACGATCGTCGTGTTGATGCCGAACGGCGCCACCTCGGCATGAAGCGACTCCATCCAGCCTTCGAGGCCGAACTTCGACGCCGCGTACGCGGTACCGAACTCAAAGCCCGAGAGGCCCGCTGACGAAGAGATCGAGATGATGTGCCCTGAGCGCTGCCTGCGCATCACCGGCAGGACGGCGCGCGTGACGTTCATCGGGCCAAGGAGGCTGGCCGCCAACTGCCGCTCCATCTGGTCCGGTGTCAGCTCCTCGAAGTAACCCGCGTAGAAACTCGCAGCATTGTTCACGAGCACATCGATACCGCCGAAACGGTCGACCGCGGCGCGCACCGCCGCCTCGGCGTCGGTACGGCTGGTGACGTCCAGCTGCACGACAAGCAGGTCATTCGACTCTCCCAACGCCCTGGACACGACGCGAGTGTCCCGGCCCGAGGCCACCACGGCGTGACCCGCCGCCAGCGCCGCCCTGGCGAAATCGACGCCCATGCCACGGCCGGCACCAGTGATGAACCAGATTTTCCTGCTCATGAGAATCTCCTCATCTTGGGTGTTCGTCCCCGCCCGCTTCTGTTGCATGACTTGCCCCGTTCTTTCGGCTGCGCGCTTCGCTGACTCGATTCGCTCGCACCGTTGATAACGCCGGGGAGGGGCGGGATCGTTGAGCGATCCTTCCAATGTCTTGCACGATTCTGCCAATCGGACAGAAGGAACCGTTCGATCGATACCTACCACTTAGCGCTCGGAGACTCGCTGGGACTGGAACGTCCGGCTTGCTCGTGCCATCGCTCAACGTTCACATCCGCGATCAGGAGCCATTGCCGCGGCGAGAGCTAACGTCCTAGGATCACAAGAGTTGCCTGTGAGCCGAGCCGGCAGTCCGATACAGCCACTGCCGCCGCGTGGATGTCTTCTTGCATCGTCTTGGGCATGGTCTCTGCCGGTCGTCAGCAGTCCGGGAAGCCTCCCCTTGCCGCCTCCGAGCTTCGCTACCGGCGCCTCTTCGAGACCGCACAGGATGCGATCCTGATCCTCGATGCCGAGAAACGGCGTGGAAAGATCATGGATGCCAACCCCTTCGTGATCGACTTGCTTGGCTACTCCCTCGAAGAATTGATGGGGAAAGAGCTCTGGGAGATCGGGCTATTCCGCGACAAGCAGCAGAGCAAAGCGGCGATGGACCAACTGCAGAAAGAAGGTTACATCCGCTACGACGACCTGCCTCTCCAGACAAAGCAGGGAAAACGGATCGCCGTGGAGTTCGTCAGCAACACCTACATGGTGGACGACCAGAAGGTCATTCAATGCAACATTCGCGATATCACTGAGCGCGCCGAAGCGGCGCGTGCACTGAAGGCTTCCGAGGCGCGCTATCGCCGGCTTTTCGAGACCGCTCAGGATGCGATCCTCATCCTCGAAGAAGACAGCGGAAAGATCATGGATGCCAACCCGTTCGTGATCGACTTGCTCGGCTACTCCCTCGACGAATTGATCGGCAAGGAACTATGGGAGATCGGGTTGTTCGCCGACAAGCAGCAGAGTAAAGCGGCCATGGAGCAATTGCAGAAGGCCGGCTACATCCGCTACGAGGACATGCCGCTCGAGACCAAGAAGGGAAAACCCGTGGAAGTAGAGTTCGTCAGCAACTCCTACATGGTGGGTGACGAGAGGGTGATTCAGTGCAACATTCGCGACATCACCGACCGGAAGTGGGCGGAGGAGGCGGCTAGAATCAGTGCGGAGCGTTTTCGATTCCTCGCCGAGTCGATGCCGTTGATGATCTTCACGGCGAGGCCGGACGGGGAGATCGATTACTGCAACCGTCAGTTGGCGGAGTTCACCGGGCAGCCGTGCGAGGAAGTCCGTAGATCCGGCCTGTCGGCATTCACTCATCCCGATGACGTGGAAGAGAGCACGCGCCGATGGCGGCACTCGATCGAGAGCGGCGAGACGTTCCAGCAAGAGTGCCGGTTTCGCCGCGCCGACGGCGTGTATCGCTGGCACCTGACCCGGGCTTCTGCCATGCGCAACGCGGGCGGGATCGTCATCTGGGTCGGTTCGGGCACTGACATCGACGACCGAAAGAGCATCGAGGAGAATCTCGTCCGGCAGTACGCGGAGTCGGAGACTCTCAGCCGTGCGAAGGATGAGTTTCTCGCCACGAGCTCCCACGAGCTGCGCACACCACTCACGTCCATTCTCGGCTGGTCCGAGCTTCTGATTACAGGTGAGTTGGATGCGGAGACGCAGCGAGAGGCCATCGACTCCATCCGTCAGTCCGCCAAAGCGCAGTCGCGATTGATCGACGACATGCTCGATGTTTCGCGCCTTCTGACCGGCAAACTCGAATTGCACAGCGAAATGGTCGATGTGGCAGCGACACTGCTTCTTGCCATCCGTGCCATCACGCCTGCGGCGGAAAACAAGAACGTCCGCATAGAGAAGTCGATCGCGCGCGATGTTTCGCGCGTCGACGGTGACGCGACACGGCTCCAGCAGATCTTCTGGAACATCCTCTCGAATGCTGTGAAGTTCACACCGGAAGGCGGAAGCGTTCGCGTGCGACTCTCCTCGACCGACTCACAGGTCGAAATCGAGGTGAGCGACACGGGGAAAGGAATCGGTAGCGATTTCCTGCCCCGTGTGTTCGAGAGCTTGAGTCAGGAGGGAGGAACGAGCACGCGCCAGCACGGCGGACTCGGTCTTGGGCTTTCGATCGTGAAACGGCTCGTTGAGATGCATGGCGGTACGGTGCGCGCCGAAAGCCAGGGACATGGCCTGGGGTCGACCTTCACAGTGACGCTCCCCGCGCGCGCCCGCGCAACCACAGTGCACACTCACTGGTCGAGCGATCAATCCCTGACCGAAGCCGGCATCCCCGATCGCGACGCGAAGATCTCCATCATGGGGATGCGAGTGCTCGTCGTGGATGACGAACTGGAGATGCGGAAGATGATCGCCACAGTGCTCCGCGGAGCGGGCGCCTCTGTGGTGATGGCCGCCAGCGCCGCGGAAGCGTTCGCTCAGATCTCAGAACAATCCTTCGATGTGGTCGTCAGTGACATCGCCATGCCGACCGAGGACGGCCACTCTCTGGCTCGGCGAATTCGTGCGCGCGACGACGAAAAGTCGCGGACTCCCGCCGTTGCCCTGACCGCATATGGCGGTCCTTTGCAGCGTCAGTTGGCCCTTTCTGCAGGCTTCGATGATTACGTGAAGAAACCATTTGCACCGCAGGACCTCGTCCGCGCCGTGAAA
>DASWBG010000184.1:0-11728 GCA_036390715.1 Gemmatimonadaceae bacterium | reverse complement strand
CTTCTCGATGGCACCCACCCCCAGAATGGCGACCTGGGGCTGATTGATGATCGGCGTTCCCATCAGCGAGCCGAAGACACCCGGGTTCGTAATCGTGAAGGTTCCTTCCTGAACTTCTTCGGGAGAGAGCTTCTTGGCTCTTGCACGCGTCGCCAGATCATTGAGCACGCGCGTGATTCCTGAAAGCGAGAGATCGTCAGCGTGCTTGATCACTGGCACGATAAGTCCCCAGTCGAGCGCTACGGCGACGCCGATGTTGATCTGCTTTCGATAGATGACATTGGTGCCGGCCACCGACGAGTTCATGATCGGGAACGCTTGCAGCCCCTCTGTCACCGCCTTGATGACGAAAGGCATGTAGGTGAGCTTCTGCCCGGTCGCGGACTCGAACTCGGCGCGCTTCTTCGCCCGAATGCGGGCGACGCGCGTGAAGTCGATCTCGATGAACGATGTCACGTGAGCCGAGGTGTGCCGTGATGCGACCATGTGCTCGCTGATGAGCGCGCGCATCTTCGACATCGGCTCGACGACGTCGCCCGGCCACGGTTCAGGCAGCGGCAACGTGTGACGGCCTGGAGCGCCGCCTGTACGAGCTCCCGGCGTAGCCGTCGTGATTGACTCGCCCGATTCTATGAAGCCGAGTATGTCGCGCTTGGTTACGCGACCAGCGACACCCGACCCGTGAAGAGAGGAGATATTCACTCCATGCTCTGCCGCAATCTTTCGAACCAGCGGGGAAGATTTCGTGCGGACCCGATCCTCGAACGAGTTGCCGTTGCCGGTGTGCGATGCGGCGATGGCTGGTGCGGGCGGTTGCTGACGCGTGGAAGCGGGGGTCGAGGCAACTTCCCGTTGGGGGGCGGAGGGTGACGATTTGGTTTGGGGCTTCGCTCCCGCGGCTTGCTCCGCTACTATCCCACCCGTGGGCTGCTCGGTCTTTCCGATCGCCGCGCCCTTCTCGGTTTCCAGCCGGGCAACGACCGTCTGCACTGCGACAGTCTCGCCCTCCTTGACAATTATCTCCGCCAGCACGCCGGCAGCCGGCGCCGGGATTTCGGCGTCGACCTTGTCGGTCGAGATCTCGAAGATCGGTTCGTCGCGCTTCACCTCGTCGCCCACTTTCTTCAGCCACTTCGAAAGTGTGCCCTCGGCGATCGACTCCCCCATCTGCGGCATGATGATGTCTACTCGTGCCACCGCTTCTCCCTCGTTCGCTTATTCGTTCGGGCCGCTTCGATTCAGCCGTCTCAATGCAAGAACCGGCAGTGTCAGTGCGCCAACAAGCGCCCCGACACCAGCATACACCCACCAATTGCACGCCGGAAGCCCCTCCGTGGGCCTACAGCCCTGCACGCTCCCAACGAACTTTCCGATCAGCACTGCGATCATTCCACCGCTGAAAAAACCCGCGAACCCCGTTATGCATCCAACACCGATGTTGCGCGCTATGATCGCGCCGCGATCCATCTCCGATGAGGCCATCAGTAGGCGGCAAGCTTCCTGAGCGCAACGACTATGTCCGACGTCTGCGGAAGCACGTAATCCTCGAGCGGCGGAGAATAAGGCAGCGGCACGTCCGCCGCTGTCACCCGGAGTATCGGCGCATCCAGCCACTCGAACGCGCTCTCGTTGATCCGCGCCGTGATCTCACCAGCCACACCGCCGGTGCGCGTATCCTCATGCACGATCAGAACGCGATTCGTCTTTTTCACCGTAGCGATGATCGCCTCATCGTCCATCGGCAACAGGGTGCGGAGGTCGAGAACTTCTACTGACAATCCGTCTTCCTTTTCTACCTGTTCGGCAGCCTCGAGCGCTTTCCAGACCGTCGCCGCATATGTGATTATGGAGACGTGCTTCCCTTCCCTCGCGATCCGCGCTTTCCCAATGGGCGTGAGGTGATCGCCCGCTGGCATCGCCTCCTTGATGCGACGGTAGAGATACTTGTGCTCGAAGTAGAGCACACAGTCTTCGTCACGAATCGCTGATTTCAGCAATCCTTTGGCGTCGCTCGCGGTCGCCGGGTATACGATCTTCAGGCCGGGGGTGTGCAGAAATGCCGCCTCCGGATTCTGCGAATGGAACGGCCCCCCTCTGACGTACCCCCCACTCGGCCCCCGCACCACCATCGGACACGGAAGCATCGCCCGGTAGCGCGCGGTCGCGACGTAGTTGGTCAGCATGTCGTAGCCCGTCGAGATGAAGTCGATGAACTGCATCTCGCACACAGGGCGCATTCCCATGTGCGCGGCGCCCGCGGCGGCACCGATGATCGCCGCTTCCGAGATCGGCGTATCGATCACCCGCTGCTCGCCGTACTTCGCCGCCAATCCTTCGGTGACCTTGAACGCGCCCCCGTACGCGCCGATGTCTTCGCCGAGACAAAACACGTTCTTGTCGCGGTCCATCTCCTCGAACAATGCTTCCCGAATTGCCTCCAGATAAGTCACCTCAGACATCGTGCGTCCCCCAGCTCGACGGACGCTCGTGTGACTCAACCGCCGAAGTAATTCCCTCTCTGAACCAGAGTGGCAGCATCACCGGTGGATCGGCGTAGACCCCCGTGAGAGCATCGGTCGGGTCGGGCATCGGGGATGCTTCAGCTTCGTCGGTGGCGCGGTCGATCTCCTCTTTCACCTGCGCGTCGATCGCATCCAGCCCCGCTTTATCAAATCCTTCATCGAGCAACACCTTTACGTACCGGTCGATCGGATCATTCTCGCTCGCCCACCGATCAATCTCACCTGGCGGCACGTACGATTGATTGTCGTGCTCCGCATGCCCCTTTCTGCGGTAGGTAATGAGCTCGATCAGGGTGACGCCACCACCGGAGCGCGCGCGATCAACGGCGCGCTTCGTCGCCTCGTATGTCGCAATAACGTCGTTGCCATCCGCCCGCTCGCCCGCGATTCCGTAGCCGATCGCCTTGTCGACGAGCTGCGTCGCCGCCGTCTGCTTGATGAGCGGCGTCGAGTAGGCGTAACCGTTGTTCTCGACGATGACGACGAGCGGGCAGCGTTGCACGGCCGCGAAATTGATTCCCTCGTGAAACGCACCAGTCGATGTGGCGCCATCGCCGACGTACACGAGCCCCACCCGATTCTCTTTCCTCATCTTGAACGAGAGGGTTACGCCCGCCATCACTGGCACCATGTCGCCGAGATGCGATATCTGGCCGATGAAGCCGCGCACGAGATCGCCATAATGGATGTTCAGCTCGCGTCCCCGCGTCGGCGAATCGCCCTTGGCCATGTACTGCTTGATTATCTCGTTCGGCTTCGCTCCCTGCACGAGCATCGATCCGAGGTTTCTGATGAGAGGCGACAGCACGTCACCTTTCGAGCGGTCCAGGGCGTAAGCGCTCCCGACGGCGTCTGCTTCCTGGCCCAGGGAGCGAAACAGTCCGCCCACGACTTTCGTCTGTCTGTACAGATTCACCAGCCTCTCCTCGAGAGACCTGGTGAGACGCATGTAGTAGTAGAGCTCGAGTTTCTGCTCGCGAGAGAGAGCTGCGCCCGAATCGGCGCGGGCGGATTCTTTTGTCAGATTCGCCGGCCTCGACGCGGCGGTACCGGACCGCGCCATGCTAGTACGCCGCTTCGATGCGGTGGCGAGGATCCCCCGCTTTGTGCAGCGCGACAAAGAACTTCTTGGCGTTGCGGTCGAGGCGGCTTTCTCCTGTCTGGTCGGTCGCAATCTCGACGAACGTGTAGTGCCCGCCTTCCTTGCGGACGCTCAGCTGCAGTTTCCCGAGATCTCCGGCGAAAGATCGCGAGCGCGCTGTGTGCCCGGAGCGCTCCATTCCGATTTCGGGGAAGAACTCATCTGCGATCCGCAGCACATCGACGGGCGTGAGCTGTGTTCTGAAAAAATGGCGCATAGGAGAATCAGGTTCCCGGCTCGCTCGCCTGAAGGACCGTCTGAATCCAGTCCACTCGCTCGAGCGGCATCCGGGGATTTTGCTCGCGGCGGAACTGAATCGCCGCTGCCCAATCCCCGCTGGTCGCAAAGAAAAGACGGCCGGAGTAGGTACCAACCTCCTTTTCCTTCTTGAGGCCATCGCTGGTGTTCGCTCTGTCCGCGCTCGTGGCGAAGATTCTCCCTTCGCCAGTCTCGATCGGCTGTCCGGTCTTCTTGTCCTGGACGACAAT
Source organism: Gemmatimonadaceae bacterium (assembly GCA_036390715.1). GTDB lineage: Bacteria > Gemmatimonadota > Gemmatimonadetes > Gemmatimonadales > Gemmatimonadaceae > UBA4720. The sequence continues at coordinate 7,577 of DASWBG010000184.1, read as the reverse complement.
CCGATAGAGAATCGGCTCCAGTGCCCTCGGGGGCATCGGATCCACTGTCACCCTGAGGGCGTAGCTATCGGACCATAGTCGTAGCTCGAGCGCCTTGGGATTGGAGCCACAGCTCGTGAGCGCGGCGGCCATCAGAGCGACGAACGCGAGACGACGCAACATCAGGCGTAATACTCCAGTCCGAGATGTGTGATCTGGTCTTCGCCCATGAGATGCCGGAGAGTGTTCTTCAGCTTCGTCTGCTGGATGAAGAGGTCGTGTTCTGGCTGGAGGCCGGGCGCGACCATCGGACTCTTGTAGTAGAACGACAGCCACTCCTGGATTCCCTTCATGCCGGCGCGGTGCGCGAAGTCCGAGAAGAGTGCGAGATCGAGCACGATCGGCGCGGCGAGAATCGAGTCACGGCAAAGGAAGTTGATCTTGATCTGCATCGGGTAGTTCATCCACCCTACGATGTCGATGTTGTCCCAGCCCTCCTTGTTGTCGCCCCGTGGCGGATAGTAGTTGATCCGGACGACGTGGGTGAAATCCTTGTACAGATCCGGGTACAGGTCGGGCTGCAGAATCGTGTGCAGCACACTCAGCTTCGACTCCTCCTTCGTCTTGAAGGACTGTGGATCATCGAGAACCTCGCCGTCCCGGTTGCCGAGGATGTTGGTCGAATACCATCCGGCGAGGCCGAGCATGCGCGCCTTGAGTCCGGGCGCCACGATGGTCTTCATCCACGTCTGGCCCGTTTTGAAATCCTTTCCCGAAATCGGAACGCCTTTGTCCTGGGCGAGCTTGAGCAGCGCCGGCGTATCGACGCACAGGTTGGGGGCGCCCATGCAGAAGGGGATGCCCTCCATGATCGCCGCGTAGGCGTACAGCATCGACGGCGCGATCGCGTCGTCGTTCTTGTCCATCGCCTTCTCGAACTGCTCGATCGTTGCGTGTTGCGGTCCGGCCTTGATGTAGATCTCGGTGGACGCGCACCACACGATGACCAGCCGATCGCACTTGTTCTTCGCCTTGAAATCGCGCATGTCCTGCCGCAACTGCTCCGCCAGGTCTCGTTTCGTTTTCCCTTTCTTCACGTTCGTGCCGTGAATGCGGGTGACGTACTTGTTGTCGAACACCGCGGGCATCGGTTTGATGCCCTTCAGGAAATCCGCGATCGGTTCGATGTCCTTGTCCTCGAGCACGCCGGCTTTTTTTGCCGCCGTCAATGCGTCGTCGGGAATCGGATCCCACGCGCCGAACACGATGTCGTCGAGCTTGGCGAGTGGCACGAAATCCTTGATCAGCGGCGCGCGCTTTTCAGTTCGCTTCCCGAGCCGGATGGTTGCCATCTGCGTCAGCGAGCCAATCGGCTTGGAGCGGCCGCGTCGAATGCTCTCGACCCCCGCCATGAACGTTGTGGCGACTGCACCGAGGCCCGGTGTCAGGATGCCCAGCCGGCCGGTAGCCGGCGCTATCGATTTAGGTACGTCACCAGAGGACGATCTGGCCAATTGCTTTCTCCGTTGTGATTTAAGATTGCGCTCGCCGTGAGGCCGGCATTCCCGCGGTTTTCGGCGGGGGCGTAGTAGAGGTGGGGGTGGGGGAAACTGGATCGCTGACGATTCGGATCGGCTTATCGGGGTGCTGGGTGAAACGATGGACGAATGCGATCCGTTGCACGGCGGTGATCCACGCCGTGACGGTAAGGAGGATGACGATGCTCATCAGCACCCAGCCATTCCAGAACAGGCCGAACAGTGCCTGCGGAGCGGACAAAAGTACGATGCGTTCGGGACGCTGCATAACTCCAACCTTGGCATCGATTCCAAGCGATTCCGCTCGGGCGCGCGTGTAGGAGACGAGAAAAGTTCCGATTATTCCGACCAGACACACGACAACCATGTAGATGTTGTGGTGGACCGGACTGGTCGCGTAAAACACGGTGAGGCCGGCCATCAAAGCGCCATCGGCGACTCGGTCGAGCGTTGAATCGTAGAACGCGCCGAAGACGGTGGAACGCCCCGTTCTTCTCGCCACTTCACCGTCCACGACATCGAAAAAGGCGGTCGCCGACATGATCCAACCGGCCGTCATGATGTGGCCGGTTGCGTAGACGACCGCCGCTGCCACTGTGAGCAGCGTGCCAACTGTCGTGAGCGCGTTGGGGCTGACGTTGTTCCGCGCCAGAAGGCTGATCGCCGGCTCTATCGCCCGGAGTGCTCCTTTTTTCAGATAATCGGTGGGAGTTGGCATTCAGCTGGGGCCGGCGTTGAGCACACGCGTGCCGACGTGCCGGTTCACCGGCTGGCGGCGCAGAAAAAAGAGGCCGGCGTGTGACACACGACGGCCCCGTAAAATTAAGTCCTTCAACGATCTATTGCCACCCGCGGGCTACCTGCCGAGTCACATATCTCGTCAAGGCAGGCGCCAATCGTACATGCTGGAGAGCGTGACGTTGTTCTTGGTATACGTGCGCGTTCCATCGACCGTGACCGCGCGAAGATTCACTGTCGCGCCGGCTGGAACGCCTGCTACGGCAACGTTCTCGACGCTGTTAGCCGAGACCTGCTTGAGAAAAATGTCGTTTCCGCCGCTGACGACATAAACGTTGACTGCCTGACTCAAATTGTTGGTCAGATGAAGAGAAACGTCAGTAGCTGGCTCGGGACCGGTGCGCACTTCGACTTGTCGCCCACCGCACGCCGCGAGCGCCAACATCGACAGCGAGACCATGAGAACGCGCATGCAAGCCTCCGAAATCTTGGATTAGAGATTGCTACCTTGTGCAAAAGACATGCTGACCCACCTGCAACTGAACGGGTGCGAGCGATCAACTGCACCCGTTCAGTTGCCGTTCCTCCCCTACCTGTAAATCAAGTACTGTCTTGTCGCCTCTCTGAATGCGTACGCAGCCTTGTACTCCCTGTCGATCAGTACGTCGGGGTCGTCGCCGCGAAGAAGTGCTTCTCTCACCGAGGGCGAGCCAAACCGCAGATCGAAGTCGTGATTGTTTATCGTGAGCCTCGTGCCCGCTGTTTTGTTGATGGCCCATAAGAGCGTCGCTCCTACCCGCGCGGACTGGAGTGCGCTGCGATTGATGACGACGATCCTGATTCCCGGAATCGTCTGACCGGAGTATTTCCCGTCGCTCGCATCTACGGGTGTGAAGCTCTCCGAGTAAAACCGCACGCCGGGAATCTCCCGGTCTTTGAGGAGCGCGACCGTGGCGTCAGCGTTCAGCCAAGGTGCACCGACATGCTGAAACGCTGTCGGCGTGCCCCGCCCGACCGAAAGATTGGTCGCCTCGAACGCTACGAGGCCCGGGTACAGTATCGCGCTGTGGAGATCGGGCATGTTCGGTGATGGCTTCACCCACTTCAATCCAGTCAGGTCGAACCAGACGTCCCGCCTCCATCCCAGCGCCGGTACCACGTGTAGATCCGCTCGGATCTTGAGCACGTCATTGAAATAGAAAGCAAGCTCCCCCATCGTCATGCCGTGACGAAGAGGAATCGGCCAGAGTGCGAACGCCTGACCGGGCCGTCCTGGCGCAGGGTCCTCGGGGTTCGCGAGCGAAGCGTCGAGAACAGGGCCTTCGATGATGTAGCCCGTGATCGGATTCGGGCGATCCAGCACGATGAACGGCTTGTGAAGCCGAGCGGCGGCGCGCATCGAGTACACCATCGCTCCGACGTACGTCCAGGTTCGCGTGCCGATGTCCTGAAGATCGAACACGAGCGCGTCAAGTCCCCGGAGAATGCTGTCCGGGGGAGCCATCGTCTGCTGTCCATAGAGCGAATAGACCGGAAGTCCGCTCAGCTGGTCGACTCCGCTGGCGATATTCTGGCGGTCTTCGGTCCCACGCAACCCGTGCTCGGGAGAGAACAACTGGACCAGATTCACTGCCGCGTCTCGCGCCTTCTTTTCTCTGAGCAGGTCGACGTCGGATGTGCCCTTTTCGTTGATGCCCGTCTGGTTTGTAAGGAGCCCGATTCGTTTCCCCCTGATCAAATGGATGCTATCACTGAGAAGAACCGTGATGCCGGGCCGGACCTTGGCCTCGGCGAGCTCTGAAGTGGGGTCGATCTGCTTGCTGACGACAACGCAGCCGCCGCAGAGTGGAAGGAGAACTGCGAGCAGCCGATAGGTTCGCATCATCGATGGGAGTCCGGTAAGTTGGTCGTGTTTCGTGGTAACAAATGATACTCTTTTGCGTCCTTGATGTTGTCCGACGCGTGCGAGCAACGCAAACGCAAGCGTCTTGCCTAGCCACCTCAATCCCGCATTTATGGCGCTAACTGCGATCGACTGGGCGATTGTTGTTGCCTACTTCGTGCTCTCGATAGGCATCGGACTCTACTTCACCAAACGCGGAGGAGAGAGCCTCAGCGAGTACTTCCTTTCTGGTCGCCAGGTGACCTGGTGGCTCGCGGGCGCATCAATGGTAGCGACGACGTTCGCAGCCGATACACCGCTCGTCGTGACGGGTTTCGTCTATGACCATGGTGTCGCCGGAAACTGGATTTGGTGGAACATGCTGATGAGCGGAATGCTCACCGTGTTCTTCTTCGCCCGCCTGTGGCGCCGCGCCCATGTCATGACCGACGTCGAGTTTGCCGAGATCCGATATAGCGGCAAGCCAGCCGCGGTGCTCCGTGGCTTTCGCGCTCTTTACCTTGCGATCCCGATCAACCTCATAATCCTGGGCTGGGTGACCAAGGCGATGATCAAGATCCTCACGATCTCGCTGGGGCTTCGCGACGTCAACCTCCTCGGATTCAATGTTCCCGGAGAAGTAGTCGCGGTCGGTATTTGCTTCATCATAACGGTGGCGTACTCGGCTGGCGCTGGGATGTGGGCGGTGCTCTGGACAGATCTCGTCCAGTTCGTCATCAAGATGAGCGCGGTCATTGTTCTCGCCGTTTATGCAGTGCGAGCCGTCGGTGGAATGGGCAAGCTGAAGGATGGGCTTGCAACTCATTTTGGAAGCGCCAACGCGGCCCTCTCCGTATTGCCGGTGAAAGTGACGTCGAGCGGGATCGAGGCTTACACATGGATGCCGCTGCTCGCGCTATTCGTCTTTCTGTCGGTTCAATGGTGGGCGGCATGGTATCCGGGAGCCGAGCCGGGCGGTGGCGGCTATGTCGCGCAGCGAATCTTTTCCGCAAAAACGGAGCGGGATGGTGTTCTCGCTACGCTCTTCTTCAACGTCGCGCACTACGCGATCAGGCCGTGGCCATGGATCATCACCGGACTTTGCACGATTCTCCTGTATCCATCCGGCATTACGTGCGCGGCGTGCGTGCCGCACGATCACGAAGCCGCCTACGTTCAGGCGTTCGTGGATCTGCTCCCAACGCCCTGGCGCGGCTTCATGATGGCGGGCTTCGCGGCCGCCTACATGTCGACCGTCGGCACCCAGCTAAACTGGGGCGCTTCCTACCTCGTCAACGACTTCTACAAGCGATTCCTCAACCGAACCGCGACCGAGAAGCACTATGTGACGATTTCGCGCTGGGCCACGGTGTTCCTGTTCCTTCTCTCCGCGATCGTTACCCATTTCATCGGAACGGTCGGAGGCGCCTGGGTATTTCTGCTCGCCCTCGGGTCGGGCACCGGGCTGGTTCTGATCCTCCGCTGGTACTGGTGGCGCATCAACGCCTGGAGCGAGATCAGCGCGATGATCGCCTCGTTTGTCGTGTCTACTGTCGCCGCCCTGGTCCTCAAGAACAAGTTTGCCCCCGACGACACTCTCCGGCTCAATGCGACGGTAATGCTCGTTACCGTAGCGGTGAGTACAGTCGTCTGGTTAGGGGTGACCTTTGCCACCAAACCCGAGCCAGATCGCGTGCTGGAAGCCTTCTACCGCCGTGTGCGGCCTGGCGGGCCCGGGTGGGCGGCAGTGTCGACCAAGATCGGCTTCGGCCGGGAGAGCATTCCGGGAGGCGCGCTGGCGTGGACGAATTGGATCGCCGGAATCGTGGCCGTGTATTCAACGTTGTTCGGGATCGGCAAGATTATCTTGGGTAGTCTGCTGCCAGGGCTGGTGATGCTTGCAATCGCCGTAGTCGCCTTCAGCTGGATTGCGAGGTCGTTCCGGCAGGAGCCGGCGACACTACCCGGGATGGGCGTACCGGACACTGCGATGAGTTGATGGTTTGTTGCCAACGGCAGACTACCACCAGTAGCGGGTTCCGTGCTAAATTTCATGTAGTACCGGAGGATTAATGTCTGTTTCGTCACAACCTGAAATCGATCTCGCCGTCACGCCAAATGCTGGCGTTGAGGTCAAGAAGTTTATGGACGCCGAAGGCGTTACTGCCGAGCAGGGTGGACTGCGTGTGAGCGTCCAGCCCGGCGGCTGCAGCGGCTTCAAGTACAGCCTGGTCATTGAAGATCGCGCCGCGGATGACGACCTCGTCATCCCGCGCGAAGGATTCAACGTGTTTGTTGACCCGTTCTCGGCGCAGTACCTGAACGGTGTCACGATCGACTACGTGACTTCGATGCAGGGCTCCGGATTCACCTTCAAGAATCCGAATTCGACCGGCGGGTGTGGCTGCGGAAGCTCATTCTCTGCGTAAGGCTTCTGCTGGCCGGCAGTACAAATCGAGGGCGGTGAAATGAAGACCAATTTCACCGCCCTCGATTTTATTGTGCTGGCAGCGTACCTCGTCGGGACCACGCTTCTTGGCGTCTGGCTCGGCCGCAATCAGAAGGATTCCAAGGATTATTTCGTAGCCGGACACGCAATTCCGTGGTGGGCAGTTCTCTTTTCCGTCGTGGCCACCGAGACGAGCGCGCTGACCTTCATCAGCATCCCCGGCCTCGCCTACACCACCAATCTCGGCTTCCTCCAGATCGCGGCGGGTTATCTGTTGGGGCGCATCGTCGTCGCCTACACGCTGCTCCCCCGTTACTACCAGGGCGATCTCGTCACCGCCTACGCCCTGCTCGAGAAGCGCTTCGGCGTCGGGACGCGCCGTTTTGCGTCGATCGTTTTCCTGGTCACTCGCGCGTTTGCCGACTCCGTTCGCGTGTTCGCCACGGCAATTCCTATCGCATTGATACTCGGACCCACTGTCCCACAGCAGTACGTGATGCCAGTTGCCATCCTGGTCCTCGGCGCGCTGACGCTGATCTATACGTACCACGGTGGCATGCGCGCCGTCGTCTGGACCGACGTGCTTCAGACTAGTGTCTACCTCCTCGGCGGATTCTCAGCTGTGTATCTGCTCGGCAAAGGCGTGAGCGGAGGCTGGGGCGCAATCCTGGGTCAGGCCCACGACGCTGGGAAACTTCGCATTGTCGATGTCTACTTTGGTTTCGATAAGCCGTATACGCTGTTCGCTGGATTGATCGGCGGAGCGTTCCTCTCCATGGCATCCCACGGAGCGGACCAGGTCATTGTGCAACGGTTACTCGCCGCCTCGAGTCTCAAGGAATCGCGCAAGGCACTCATCGGAAGCGGCATCGCCGTGTTCTTTCAGTTCGCGCTCTTTCTGATGATCGGAATCGGCCTGTATGCGTTCTATCAGGCCCGGACATTTGCCGTTCCCGACTCGATCTTTCCCACCTTCGTCGTTGACTCGATG
>DASWBG010000183.1:0-2782 GCA_036390715.1 Gemmatimonadaceae bacterium | reverse complement strand
CGATGCCATTGGCGAGTAGCTCGTCGACGAGGCTATTGTAGAAGTCGAGCCCTTTGGGATTGGGCGCGCCGCTGCCTTGAGGAAACACGCGCGGCCAGGCGATAGAAAATCGGTATGCCTTAACGCCGAGCGCCTTCATGAGCTGAATGTCGCCCTTGTAGCGATGGTAGTGATCGTCGGCGACGTCACCGGTCGCGTTGTTGGCGACCTTGCCGGGCGTGTGAGAGAACGTGTCCCAGATGGACGGCATGCGTCCGTCTTCGGCGACGGCGCCCTCGACTTGATAGGACGCGGTTGCGGTGCCCCAGAGGAAGCCGGTCGGGAACGAGCGCGCTGCCAGAGTCTGGAGCGTCGCTGCCTGGGCGCCTTGGGCCGCCTGGGCGGCGAGGGGAACGGTCGAAGCGCCGAGTGCGGCGGCGCCGGCGAGTTTGGCGAACGAGCGGCGGGAGATTTGGTCGGTCATTGGGATTGCCTCGCGGCTGGGCAGGGCGTTTTCGGAAGGCGCAGCGATGGATGAGCAAACGTGAAGATCAACGCGGCCAATCGCAACCTTCAAACCTTTTCAACCTCGCACCCATCTAACCGCGAGATTGCGCTCAGATAAGGTCTCTATGGACGTCTGTTGCCCAGGGTTGTTCTCGCCACGGTCGCCCTCGCTCGTCGAGTGGCTCTACGCAGGAGTTGCGCTGACATGAATCGAGTTCTGCTGCCTTCAGTTGTGTTGGCGGGATTGGTCGCCGGGGAACCTTCACAGGTCAGTCCGCCCGACTTCCGTCTTCAGATCGTCCCGGCAATTGTCTACAAAGTAGACGATCCCGGAGGTACTAGAACGTCCTCATTCGTGTTCGATATCGCAGTGATTTGTTCTACCGATTGCGCGCTCACCCCGATCTCCGCCAGCGTGGAGCTCTCGAGTGCCGGATCTACCGTGGAGAGGCAGGGTTGGACGACTGAGATGCTGGCAAAGATCAAAAACGTAAGGTATCGAATCGAGCCGAACACCCCCTTCGCGTCGCCGACGCGTGCGTTTACGCTGGCCGAAGCATTCGACGTTCGCTTTTACTTTCGCCATCCCCTGGCATTGGCGATTGACTCCGCAGCTGTACGGCTAACAGTCGCCGATACGAAGGGCAATCGGTCGGAACAGATGCTCGGGATCCCGATTCGATATTACAAACAGAAGACAGCGCTCATCGTTCCCTTTCGTGGCCATGGCATCGTTGGGCAGGACTATATCACGAGTGGCGGCCACGGCGGCTATTCGAATGCCTTTGCCATAGACCTGGACGGCCTGGATCAGAACGATGGAGAGCTAAGCGATGCCAACGAGAATGCGGCGGATGCAGGCTATGGCCGCGAGATTCTTGCGCCGGCGGCTGGAACCGTCGTCTACGCCCGCAACGACGTACCTGATAGCCAGCACCCGGGAGAGGAACCTGACTCCAATTACTACAGGCCACTACATGACCCGGTTATGGCGTACGCCGGAAATTGCGTGATCATCGATCATGGCAACTCCGAGTACAGCGCCCTGATGCACATGCAACCAGGCTCCGTCACTGTCAAAGTAGGGGACCGGGTCGCCACAGGCCAAGTAATTGGAAAGTTGGGGAGCTCGGGAGACGCATTCGGACCACACTTGCATTATCAACTTCAGTCAGGCCCACGGCTTTGGGTGTACCAGTCGCTGCCGTTCAGATTTCAAAACATCGATGCTCCGCTTCACCGAGGTGAGTACTTCGTCGCCAAGTAGATTGGCGATCTTGTACGCGGATGCCCCTCGGCGGTGACGTGCATAGCCAGCACGCCAGACGTTGGAATGGCAGTGAGCCCAACACGAATCGCGTAGCGGACCAGACCGACCACATCGTGTATGTGCAGGCGCTTCATGACTTCGCCGCGATGACTTTCCACCGTCTTGATGCTGAGGCCGAGCCGCTTGGCGACTTCGCGCGTCCGATGCCCTTCAGCCACAAGCTTGAGCACCTGGATTTGGCGGCCGGTAAGCGCCTGCAATGGGCGCCTTGCGGAGATCGCGTTGATCATCGATGCCTCAAGTCCGCGCGTGGACGACTTGAGAATGACGTCTTCAGCTCCGGCTCGTATTGCCGCGCCAGCCTGACCGCCGACGAGAGCGCCAGTAATAACTATGAGGGGCACGGTTGGCTGTACGTCGCGCAGTACGTCCAGCGCGGCTCGCGAATCAAACCGGGCGAGTGAATCGTCCGATAGGACAACATCCGGCGCAAAACTTTTTAGGGCGGCAGTGAACGATTCGGCTGAATCGACTTGCGTCACCAGAATCCTCATCCCGGATCGTTCGAGCTCGTGCGAGATAAGCGCCGCGTCGGCCGCGTTGTCTTCGAGCAGCAGAATTCGGAGCGGTTTCTCTGTGGCACCGGGCGCAGCCATCATTGTTCGAGGACCAGTCCCAGCGCCGGAAGCAGTTTGTCGAGGATCTCGTCCTTGAAGACGTAGGCTGCGGCGCCCGCGGTCGCGGCCGCGTCCTGAGACGCGCGCGTTGTGTGGTTGGAGACGATCACGACCTTTGAGGTCGGAAGCAGAGACTTGATCTCGGCGGTCAGGGCGATGCCATTGCCATCGGGCAGGGCCACGTCCATCAGAATGAGCTCGGGACGGGTCTCGCGACACAGCCTGGTTGCGCTGCTCGCGTCCGCCGCTTCCAGTACCGTGCTCGGCACGAAAGCCTGGCGCACTATTTCTATCAGCAACTGACGCATGTGGCGGTTATCCTCGACGATCAGAATGATCACCTGCCCAA
>DASWBG010000182.1:0-2671 GCA_036390715.1 Gemmatimonadaceae bacterium | reverse complement strand
CGGCGCAGCGTTTCTTCAGCGATGAGATCCATGCCGATGCCGTCGACGCGCGACGGCGTGCCGACGAAGTGACGATCCACTAGCGCCGTGCTCAATCCAACTGCTTCCCACAACTGAGCGCCGCAGTAACTCTGCAACGTGGAGATGCCCATCTTCGACATGATCTTGAGCATCCCTTTGCCGAGCGCCTTGACGTAGCGCTCCTGGGCAGCGGTACCGTGCGGCTTGTTGTCCGCGGATGCCGCCTCGGGGCGAGCGATTGCAGCTACGGTCTCGAGCGCGACGTACGGGTGCACGGCGCTCGCGCCGTATGCGATCAAGAGCGCCAGATGCGAAACCTCTCGCGCTTCGCCCGTCTCGGCGACGATACTCACGCGCCAGCGTAGTCCTTCTCGGATCAGATGATGATGGACGGCCGACACGGCGAGAGCCGACGGGATCGGAGCCTGCTCCGCGCTCATCTCGCGGTCACTCAGCACGAGAACGCCGCATCCAGCCGCGACGACTTCGGCAGCCGCGTGACACAGTTCGTCGACCGCCAATTCCAGTGCGTCGACACCACCAGCGATGGGGAAGAGCGCGTGGAGAGTGACCGCGCGCAAAGTAGGATCGGTCACACCGAACAGAGCGGCCATTGCCTTCTCGGTGAGAACTGGCTGAGTGATGCGAAGCTGCTTGGCGTGCTCGGCCGTCTCCTCGAGCAGATTCCCCTGAGGCCCAAGGTTCATGGCCAGGGACATCACGAGCTGCTCGCGAATGGGATCGATCGCGGGATTCGTGACCTGCGCGAACATCTGCCGGAAATACGAGAAGAGCAGCTGCGGACGACGCGACAATACCGCGAGCGGCGTGTCGTTGCCCATGGATCCCGCTGGCTCCTCGCCCGCGTCACCCATAGGCCCGAGAACCATCTTGATTTCGTCGATGGTATACCCAAACGCCCGCTGCCGAACCTCAAGTGGTAAGACCTCTCGTGGCGCTTCTACCTCCAACCTCGCACCTAGTACCTCGTCCCTACCACCTAGCTCTTCTCGCAGTTGCGATTCGCCGTTCTGGGCAACGAGCTCCGCCAGATCAATACGCTGTTCAGCGACCCACCGCCTGTAGGGCCTCACCGCAGCCAGTTCCATCTTGATGGCTTCATCGTCAAGTATCCGCCCCTGGGTCGTGTTGACGACAAGCATCTTCCCCGGCTCGAGTCTCCCCTTGGCGCGAATGTTCTCGACGGGGATTGTCAGGGCCCCCGCCTCGGAAGCAAGCACGACGAAGTCGTCAGAGGTGACGACGTAACGCGCGGGCCGGAGCCCGTTGCGATCGAGCATCGCCGCGATCTGGCGCCCGTCGGTGAACGCAACGGCGGCCGGCCCATCCCACGGTTCCATCAAGGACGCGTGGTACTCGTAAAACGCGCGCCGATCGTCGGGCATCGTCGCATGTCCTTCCCACGCTTCTGGAATCAGCATCGCCATCGCGTGCGCGAGCGGCCGACCCGCGAGCGTCAGCAGCTCGAGCGCGTTGTCGAGTGATGCCGAATCGCTCTGATTCTCGCTGCAGACCGGAAGCAGCGCGCCGAGGCGCCCGCCGAAGCGCGACGAGGACATGATCCCTTCGCGCACGCGCATCCAGCTCAGATTTCCGCGCAACGTGTTGATCTCGCCGTTATGGCAGAGGAACCGGTACGGGTGCGCCAGCCGCCACGATGGGAAAGTGTTGGTCGAGAAGCGCGAGTGGACCATCGCGATCGCGCTCGCCAGGTCGGGCTCGCGCAGGTCGGGGTAGAATTGCGCCAGTTGGTCGGGCCGGAGCATCCCCTTGTAGACCATGGTGCGCGACGAGAAGCTCGCCAGGTAGCAATCGCTGCCCGGAATCTCGTTTAGCGCGGCTTCTATTCTCCGCCGGATCACGTACAGCGATATCTCGAACGAGGAGTTGGTGTCGACTTCGCGGGCCACGCCCATCCGCGCGACGAACAGCTGGCGTACCATCGGCCGCTCCCGCCGAGTGGGAGCGGACAGGACAGATTCGTCGACTGGGACATCACGCCAGCCGAGCACTGTACAGCCCTCGTCAGCGACAGCTGCTTCGATCATGTGCTCGCAGATGAGACGGTCGGCACGACGCGAGGGAAGGAACAGCATTCCAACGCCATAGCTCCCCGCATCGGGCAGGGAGATTCCGATCGGGCCGCAGACCCGCCTCAGGAAAGCGTGCGGGACCTGGAGCAGGATGCCGGCACCGTCGCCAGTGCAGCCATCGGCTGCGATAGCGCTACGGTGGGTGAGATTGTGCAGGACCTCGAGCGACTTTTCGATGACGTCGCGCGAGCGGACGCCGTGGATGTGGGCAACAAAGCCGATCCCGCACGCGTCGTGCTCGTAAGCCGGGTCGTACAATCCCTGCTTTTCCGTCATCGCCTATCCCTGGAGCCCTCGCTCCTGTTGGGGTGCCGCCGTGACATAAAAAAAGGACCTCTTCCGATCAGGGAGAGGTCCTTTGCGCGTTTATTCCAGCAACCTGCTATGAGTCCGTGTTGGTGCCAGCGCAAAATCTCCCCGTCGTCCCGCGTCGATTCGTAGCGGGATGAAGGAGAATTCGATAAAGCGACGGCGACTTGATCAAGTGAGATCTCGAGTATGTCTGGTAGTTGGTGCTTGCGAGCAAGTTAGTTCCC
>DASWBG010000181.1:0-3751 GCA_036390715.1 Gemmatimonadaceae bacterium | reverse complement strand
CCTCCGCCTCTTCGGCTCGGCCGGCCAGCAGCGCTCGGCGGCGATCGCGCTCAGGTTGCTCGAGGCGGCGACACTGCGCAAACACGCGGGCGCCGAGCCACTGCTCCTGCTCGATGATCCGTTCGCGGAGCTGGACATTCGACGCGCGGCCAGGATTCTCGTGATGCTGGAGGAGCGCGGACTCGGCCAGACGATTCTCGTGGTGCCACGCGAGGCGGACGTGCCGCCGGGATTGATGCGGCTGGACAGGTTCCAGATTACCGACGGAGCATTAAAGATCTGGTTGCCAAAGGGCATCGCGAAGACGCTGACGCAGAGTGCGCACACATAAGGCAACTGCAAAAACGAGAAGAGCTGGGTGGGGGGTGCGAGGTGCTAGGAACGAGGTGGGGGGTAGAAGCGCCATGTGGTGCGCGTTACCTCCTGCCTCGCACCTAGAACCTCGCCCCTCCCACCTAGCTCTTCTCGCAGTCGGTTTTCCCCCTACCTAGCTCTTGTCGCAGTTAATGCTGTATATCATTGGGAATTCATTCCAGCAGAGGCTCTGATGTCCACAAGCAGCGGCCGTAAGCACGCCCACGATTATAAAGCCCACCTCATCTGGGACGGCAACCTCGGCGACGGCACGTCAACCTATACTGGCTACGGACGAAAGTACCGTCTCCAGATCGACGGCAAACCCGATCTCATGGGCAGTGCGGACCCGATCTTTCGCGGCGACGCCAATGTCTACAATCCGGAGGATCTTTTCGTAGCCGCGCTCTCCTCCTGTCATCTGCTCAGCTATCTGGCACTATGCGCGCGGACGAAGATCAACGTCATCGCCTACGAAGATGACGCGAGCGGGACGATGGTCATACGCCCCGATGGAGGTGGAAAGTTCGAGAGCGTGACGCTCCGGCCCGTCGTGACGATCGCGCCCGGCAGCGATGAGAAACGCGCGCTGGAGCTGCACGAGACAGCCCACGATCTCTGTTTCATCGCTGCGTCCGTGAGCATTCCCATCCTTCACGAGCCACAGATAAAGGTCGCCCGGGATGCGCAGGTGACGCCGGGTGCGAAGCCGGTCCTGAGATCCACGGAGACAGAACCGCGCGCCTGACGCGCCTCAATCCTCCTTTTCCGACTATCCGGAGCTGACCAATGCGAGTCTCGATCGCGCGCAAAGAGCTCTTCGTCCTCGGCGTCGCTCTCGCCACGGTGGTTTCATCGGCAGTTCAGGCACAACAGGGCACTGTCGACACGACCCGCTTCGTCATTCTGTTCTCGGATCGACTCGCTGGACACCTGAAAATCTGGAATGAGGGCCAGGAAAACGTCTCCGACTATGAGTACAACGACCGGGGACGCGGACCACACATCCGGGAGCGTCTGACCCTCAATCCTTCGTCGTACATCACCCGCGCGACGATCAGCGGGCACAACTATTTGAAGGATTCCGTCGACGAGAGTTTCAGTTACGACAGCGGAACGATGTCGTGGAAGAATCATGTAGAAGGAGTGGGATCGAAGGCCGGCCCACTGCAGTTCTATTCCAGTCTTGATGGCACGCCAGCAGAGACCGATCCGATAGTCCAGGCACTGCTCAAAGCGGGCGGCAAACCGGTTCCGCTCTTCCCTGCCGGCGAGGTGACGATCGAAAAGGCGCGTGACCTCCAGATCAGCGCGGCCGGACTTCCGCCGAGAACTGTTTCTTTGTACGCGATCTCGGGATTCGGCTTCAGTCCTTTTTATCTCTGGCTCGATGACAAAAATCGCTTTTTCGCCACGGTTTCTGCCTGGAGCAGCACCATCCGTGAAGGTTGGCAGAGCGCCGTTCCGCGCATGATCGCAGCCGAGGATTCGGCTTCCACAATCCGTTTCCAGACCTTTGCACGGACGCTCGCGCACCATCCATCCGGCGCTTTGGTGTTCCGTAACACGAACATGTTCGATGCCGTACAGGCGCGCATGATCCCGCACACAACGGTTGTGATCGCGGGAAACCGGATTCAGTCGGTCGGGCCCGACGCCATCTCGACGATACCGAGGGGCGCCGAGATCATCGAAGCGGACGGCAAGTCGCTTCTGCCTGGCTTGTGGGACATGCACGTGCACATCAGCCCGGGTCCCGATGGAATGTTGCACATCGCCGCGGGCGTAACCAGCGCGCGCGACATGGGCAACGACACGGGCACAGTACTCTCTCTCAAGAAAAAGTTCGACGCGGGAACGGAGATCGGTCCGCGGCTCGTGCTCGCCGGAATGATGGACTCGCCCGGTCCCTATCAGGTCCCGATCGGCCTGCTCGCCAGCACGGAACCCGAGGCGCGCGCGATAGTCAATCGCTACGCCGACCTGGGCTTCGAGCAGATCAAGATCTACAGCTCCATGAAACCGGAGCTCGTTCCCGCGATCATCGACGAGGCGCACAAACGAGGATTGCGCGTGAGCGGTCACGTCCCCGCGTTCATGACCGCCGAGCAGGTCGTGAGACTCGGCTTCGACGAAGTGCAGCACGTGAATTTTCTGATACTCAACTTCATCGATTCGGTGAAGGATACGCGCGCCATGTCGCGCTTCACCGCTGTCGGATCGGATGCCGCCGGTCTCGATTTCTCCTCCACGCGCGTGCGAAACTTTTTGCAGCTGCTGAAGGACCGGCACACGGTGAGCGACCCAACGGTCGGAACGTTCGAAGACATGTTCGTGGCGCGCGCAGGAACAATGTCTCCGAACATGGCTGCAGTCGCGGACAGATTGCCGTCGCAGCTTCGGCGGGGGCTTTTCGGCGGTGGTTTGCCCATTCGTCCCGGCATGGACCAGCGGTATCGAGATTCGTACGAAGCGATGCTCAGGATGGTGGACGAGCTCTACAAATCCGGGATCACCATTGTCGCCGGCACCGACGGATGGCCGGGATTCGGCTTGCATCGCGAGCTCGAGCTTTACGTGCGCGCCGGAATTCCGGCGCCTGAAGTCCTGCGCATCGCCACCCTCGGCGCCGCACGGGTGATGAAGCACGACAACGAGCGCGGATCGATCGCGCCCGGCAAGCTCGCCGACGTCATTCTCGTCGACGGCGATCCCTCGACGAACATCAGCGACATTCGAAAGGTCATTACGGTCGTACGGAACGGAGCGGTGTACCGAAGCGCCGACCTCTATCGCGCTCTCGGCATCAAGCCGTAATGCGCACATGAAAGATTTGGCGATCAGCTCTCGCCGCCGGCCTAACGGAACCCGGGGTTGATTTTCTTCCTGGCGCTCCTCGGCCTTCCAATCGCGTATCTCGTGGTGCTGGTCATGCTGCTGGTCAGGAAAGAGCCGCGCGGGGTCTGGCTGAGCCTCTCGTTCGCCGTAGCAGCAGCGATGACAGATATCTGGGCGATCAAGCAGTCGAGATCATCCACTGCCGGAATCGCCATCCTCGGACTCCCGATGCTGGGCGCCCTCGGCGGTTTCCTCGGCCTCGCCTTTGGCCGTTACAGAACTTCTACCGACACCCCACGGAGAATTTGGGCTTGGCTTGGATTAGCGGGCGCGCTGCTGCTCGTTGCATTCAACATCGCCCAGGGGAGGCAGGAGAAATCGAAGAATAGAGGCAGGGATGAGACACAGGCCGCTTTCAGGGCCGAGATCTCGCGCGACCGCGACTCGATCGCGACAGCACTCAAGCATAACCCCGGACACGAGCGGGCATGGCTCGACAGCAGCATTCGCACTCGCATGACGGATCGCGCCTTTCTCCTCGCGGCGCTTCCAAACGATT
>DASWBG010000180.1:0-3536 GCA_036390715.1 Gemmatimonadaceae bacterium | reverse complement strand
GCGAGAGAGTCTTGTTGGTGTGCCATCTCCGCCTGCGCCGCTGGCGACCGGTTCATCGCGATCTAAGGCTGGCCTGTCGACGCCGACCGGCTCGGATGCAATTCCTGAGGGTTCCTCCCTCGAAGGCCGCAAGATTCTCGTGGTGGACGATGAGCCAATGGTGTCGCGTGGACTGACGACTCTGCTCGCAAAGCGCGGAATGACCGTGACAGCGGTGAACGATCCGCTTCGATTCTGGACCGTTCTCGACGAAACGAAGCCGAATCTGATTCTACTCGATCTCGAGATGCCGAAGATCAGCGGAACGGAGCTCTGCCGGGTTGTGAGAAGCGATCCCCGCTGGAGCGAGTTGCCGGTGATCTTCCTCTCGGG
Source organism: Gemmatimonadaceae bacterium (assembly GCA_036390715.1). Taxonomy (GTDB): domain Bacteria; phylum Gemmatimonadota; class Gemmatimonadetes; order Gemmatimonadales; family Gemmatimonadaceae; genus UBA4720. The sequence continues at coordinate 3,164 of DASWBG010000180.1, read as the reverse complement.
GCACACGGACCAGGCGAGCGTACAGCGGGTATTCGCGGCCGGCGCTGACGATTACGTCGGCAAGCCATTCGTCCCGGCCGAGCTGATGATGCGGATCGAGAACCGACTCACGGGAGTAAAGGCGCGCCGCGCGCCTGTCGAGACGGATCCGCTGACGGGTTTGCCGATAGCACACAAGGCGACGGAGCAGATCGACCGCTTTCTACGGCTGGCCCGCAGAAAATCCGATCCGTACTCGATCGCTGTCATTCAGGTCGATGCCTTCGCAAGCCTCGCCAAGACTTTCGGTCGGGGCACAGGCGACGTCGTATTGCGCGCGATCGGCGAGTTGCTCCCGAAATCCTTTCGAGCCGAGGACGTCGTCGGATGGTGGGGCGGAGCGGATTTTACGATCGGCATGTACGGGAGCACGAAGGAGTATTCCGCGATCAAGCTCACCCAGGTTTGCTCCAAAATCGGTGAACAGACTTTCCTCTCAGAAGACGGGCAGAGAGTCCACGTCGCCTGCAGCGCAGGCGTTGCCCAGTACCAGTCCGATGGCGATACCGTCGCCGCGTTACGGGAAGAGGCACTCAAGGCCCTCGAGCAAGTCAGAGCAACCGGCGGTATCAGAACGACCGGCGGCATAATCCGAGTGGGCATATCTGGAACGAAAACGATCGGACCGATGACGCGCCGCGTGGATGTCGCCATCGTCGACGACGACACGGCGCTTGTATCACTGCTGCAACACGCAATGGAGAGCCGCAGTCTTCGCGTCGCTATTTTTGCCGACGGCGAGACGGCAGTGGCGGCGCTCACCGGAGCCGCGCCCGAAGTGCAGGCATCCCTCATTTTGCTCGGCGTCGACATCCCTGCATTGAACGGGCTCGACGTACTGCGCCGGCTCAAGGCCGGTGAAATAACGAGGTCCAGCAGCGTCGTGATGCTGACATCGCGCACCGGCGAGCGCGATGTACTTGCCGCGCTCGAGCTTGGCGCCGCTGACCACATCGCCAAGCCGTTCAGCGTTCCAGTCCTGATGCACAAGGTTCGCGCGATGCTGAAGCAGAGCCAGACATGATCAGCAGACAGCTCCTCAACGTCGTTATGCTGGTGGAGCTCGGACTCCTGATACTCGCGGTCTGTCTCTTCTTCGCGCACGGCATCTGGCTCTTTTTCTACGAGCGACGGCTCCAGCGCTTGACGGCATCGGCGCGCGATTCGCTCGCGCACCTGGCGACGCGCGGAACGGTGAACGTCGAGGAAATCGAAGCTCTCCGGCGGCTTCCGCATGATGTGCAGGTGATCGGCTTCCTCGAGATGTCGCGTCACCTCAGTGGAGCGGCAAAGGAAAGACTCACTTTCGTCGCGCAGCAGGTGGGAGTCGTAGATCGCGCCCGGAAATTGTGCGAGAGCGGCCGATGGTCGAAACGTCTTCGCGGCGCTCGCATCCTGTCGCGTCTGGATGTCAGGGATCAATTGGTCCAGCGACTGCTTTCGGATCCACACCCGGCCGTGCGCGCACAAGCCGCGGAATGGGCGGCCGCTCAGCCATCCGACTCGGTGATCTCGGCTATGTTGACGCTGTTGGCGGATCCCGCGACCCAGGCTCGCTTTGCGGTGCAGAACGCGCTCCTGCGAATGGGCGGTGTTGTGGCGGGACCACTCGCCACATTCCTCGAGAGACATACGGGCCGAGCAGCAGAAGCCGGTCTTCGCGTCGCCGAGTCGCTGGCCGAGCCAAGCTTCGGGCCCGCCGCTCTGCGTCTATCGCGTACCGAAGATGTGGGTGTTCGGATCGCGGCGGCTAGACTGTTGGGCGCCGTGGGCGATGCCGCGGCGGCCGAGCGACTCATAGAGTTGCTGGACGACCCTGACTCGAGTGTCAGAGCCGCCGCGGCGCAGGGACTCGGGCGAATGCAGCACTGGAAGGCGGCATCACTGTTGGCGTCTCGTCTGCGCGATTCGGCCTGGAGAGTCCGGCGCGCGGCAGGGCTAGCCCTTCGATCGATTGGCGCGCCGGGTGTACTGTTCCTTCGGCGGGCGCTCAAGGGTGACGACGCGTTCGCCGCTGATATGGCGCAGCAGGTTCTCGACCTCCCCGATGCGGCGGCGTCGACATGAGCGACTTCATGCAGACCGCCTTCAGCCAGATCTTGCTCAAGGGCCAGCTCCTCGTGCTCTTGTATTTCCTCGCTGTCAACGGCTGGTATCTGGTCCTCCTCGTCAGCTCCTTGCTGGAGCTGCGCCGTCACATGTTGCTCATAGCGGACGAGAGTCGCCATCTGCTGTTAAGCTCGACCCTCTCTCCAACAATTTCAATTCTCGCGCCGGCGTACAACGAGGAAGCCACGATCGATGCGAGCCTGCGCGCGTTGTTGGCGCTCCAGTACCCGAATCTCGAAGTAATCGTGATAAGCGACGGGTCGAAGGATCGGACCGTCCAGGTTCTGATCGAACGGTTCGACCTCGTACCCGTGAAGACGATCTACGAGCAGCGCATCAAGACGAAGTTGGTGCGGTCCCTCTATCGCTCCGCGACGTACCCTTCGCTCGTCGTCGTCGACAAGGACAACGGAGGAAAAGCCGATGCCCTGAATGTGGGGCTTAGCTTCGCACGTGGAGAGCTGGTGTGCGCTATGGATGCCGACACGTTGATCGAAGCAGACGGACTGCAGCGCATGATACGTCCTTTCCTCTATGAGACCGACGTGGTCGCGACGGGAGGAACGATTCGAGTCGTGAACGGATCGGAAGTGAAGCACGGCCGCGTCGTCAGAACCTCCGTTCCGACTCGCCTGCTCCCCGGAGTCCAGGTCGTCGAATACCTCCGCGCTTTTCTGTTCGGACGTCTCGGATGGAATCGGCTCGGGGGGAACATCATCATCTCCGGTGCCTTTGGACTGTTTCAACGCGACGCGGTAGTTAATGCGGGAGGTTATCTCCACGATACGGTCGGCGAAGACATGGAGCTGGTGCTGCGCCTGAAGAGGCTTTCGTACGAACGCGGCGGCCCTGGAAAGATCGCGTTCGTTCCCGACCCGGTGGCGTGGACCGAAGTGCCGGAATCGGCAAAGGTGCTCGGCCGACAGCGCGATCGCTGGCACCGCGGGTTGGCCGACGTGCTGTGGAGACACCGACGGATGCTGTTCAATCCCCGGTATGGCGTGACGGGCCTGTTC
>DASWBG010000179.1:0-5232 GCA_036390715.1 Gemmatimonadaceae bacterium | reverse complement strand
CGTCCGCGGCTGCATTCAGATCCGCGGGCATCTTGTCCGGACGCTTGGCGTCGACCCCTCCCAGGTGCACCACATGGCTCCCGATGGATATGTCGAATTCACGCAGAAACCGCCTGCAAATGGCCCCTGCGGCCACGCGGGCAGTCGTTTCGCGGGCGGAGGCACGCTCCAGCACATCCCGGGCATCAGCGCGGTTGTACTTGAGCATTCCGGAGAGATCGACGTGCCCGGGCCGCGGGCGCGTCACTGCGCGCTTGCGCTCGGGATCCCCTTCCCGTGGCGCAGGATCCATGATCTCCTGCCAGTTCTTCCAGTCTCGATTCTGAATCAACATCGCGATCGGGGAGCCGAGCGTCTCACCGGCGCGGACGCCCGAGAGGAACTCGGCGTGGTCGGACTCGATCTTCATGCGGCGGCCACGCCCGTACCCCTGCTGCCTGCGGGCGAGCTGCTTATCGACATCGGCGGCGACGAGGGGCAGACCAGCGACCATCCCCTCGAGGATGGATACCAGCGCGGGCCCGTGTGACTCGCCGGCAGTGGTGAATCGCAGCATTTGTCTCCAAAAAGAACGAGCCCGGCTTTTGACCGGGCTCGTTATCCATTCAGTACCCGCGTCTGCGGGAAAGCTACGGGCAGGTCGTGGTAAACGTATTGGGTAGCGTTGCGATGACAACCCCTTGTGCTGTCGCTCCCACAATCACGAGCTCGCCAGTGGAGTTGCGGAAGGCCGCCTTCAATGGGCCGACGATCGGAGCCTTGACCGGAATGGTCGCAATTCTCTGGTAGCATCGTGTGTCGTATATCTCGATCAGCGGCTCGGACGACGCCGCGAATGCGAGGCGTGTAGTGAGCGGGAACGAATTCACCCCGGTGTTGAGCGGATGGAAATCGAATCCGCCGTTCGTGACCGTGGTCGCCAGCACTCCCTGAAGTCTGAGTGCCGAGTTGAGAATGTAGGTTGAGTCCGCGCGTACGGCGCCAAGCGTGCCGTCAAAGTTGATTGCGACGCCCTTCACCTCGGCAAACGTGTTCGCGATAAAGTCGGACACGGCGGACGGCGGAGAAACACCCAGGTCAATGTACGGATAAGCCGGATTGACGCCTCTTTGTACGTCGTACATCATCGTGCGGCTGCCGAATACGCTGCCACCCTCACCGAAAATGGCACGCTGGAAAGAGCCGGAACCGCGTACGAACGTCGTATCGCGGAACGCGAGGGCGTTGATGTCGATGGTGGTCGATACGTTGTTCACATCCTTGTACGGGAGCAGGACCGTCGAATTCACTCCGTCCGCGTCGTACCGGGTTATCGTGAGCGTGTCGGAGCGGGCAGCAGATTGTCCAATAGCCTGCTCGAAGAACAGGTGCGATGTCTTCTGGGTCAGATTCTCCCACCGCAGGGTGCCGTTACGACTCGCGAAGGGGGACGATTGTCCAGCAGTCGGGGTGGTCGAATAAACCAGCACCACGTCCGTGCATGCCACAGCCGGCGCAATGCAGGTCGGTGCAAGGTATTGAGGGCGATCGCTGAAGTCATACTTGGTGGCAACCTGAATGGGCAGGCCGCTCGTTCCAGACGTCGTCGTGGTGATTGTGAATGCTATGATGTTCGGCAGATCATAGCGGAAGACTTCGAGTCCGCTGCCGCTGGCTCCCGCATCGAGATCTATGTAGCTGATGTTCGTTCCACCCGAGTTTGCAACCAGGATGGTGTCGCCCATCGCGCCCGTGCGGTCGCGCGGCCAGCCCGCCAGTCCCCATGGGCGCGAGCCCACGATGACGGGAGCCTTGAACGACGAATCCGCGAGATTGAAGACCTCGACCTCGTTACGGGCGATGTTCGTGAGATAGAGGCGATCCTTGCCCGGATGATACATGGCATCAGCGACCTGACCGCCGAAGGGCAGGAAGCGTGTGACGCCTGCCACCACAGTTACAGTATCGATGCGATCCACACCGCTCGCCAGCTTCGCGTACGCTCTGACACCGTTCGAGTTGCGAGCGAAAACCTGGATGTAGGCAGTCGTGGGGAAAACCGTGTACGGCAGCTTCATGTTGAACGTATGCGGCTGGAACGTGAGCTGCCCGTTGGAAACGAACGTCGACGAATCATCGATTGGTCCGCCCGGCGTGCTCCTCACCTCATATCCAAGCTGCGATATACCGCTCGGATCGTCGGCTTCGACGTGCACGGTATCCCCGACTTCGACACGCTTCGTATGTCCGCAGGCATTGTCGAAAGCGGTGTTGCCGACACAGAACTGGTTGACGACAGGCACCGAGTTGATCTGTGATGCTGTCTGAACCGTGATAGTGATGCTCGGACCCGTCGCGCGCTGTCCGAGTGAATCTCTCAGGAAGGGCGTGATGGTGATCGTACCGGTCGAGGCATTCAGTGGTATGGCGACCGTGTCCTGCATGGTGATGGAATCACGCAGCGGACTCGAGAACAGCACCGAGTCGTTCCTGATTACCGGACCGGTAGTCGTGAGGCCGAGCGAGAGAACCTTGAGCGGAGCCTTACCCATCACGGTCACGAGAATGGATTTGCCGACGACCGCCGAGCTTCCGGAGGTCGGGCTGATGATCTTGACGTCCGGCGGCGGAACATTGCCGGTCGCCATTCTGAGAGTGTCGACTCCTGACGAGTTGCCCGCACCATCAACCGCCGTTGCTGTGATCGTTACGGGCGTCCCGGCTGGAACTGCACGGGATGCAAATAGATTGAACGGTATCTGGATGTCGGTGACGGCACTCGTGAACGTGGTGTCGAAAATGAAGCCAACCGCTCCAATCGCCTGCACGTGGATCGTCTTGAGGCCCAGATTGTCTGTAGCGTGCGTGCTGAAGGCAATTACGGTATCAGCCGAGCCATTGTTTGGCGTCAGCGTGACCTTCGGCGGGATCCGGTCCCTCTGGGGATCGATCGACGTCGTGTCGTTACAGGCCGCGACGCCGAGGGATATGAACGCCGCAACCGCAGCCACTGCGAGGCCGCGGCGCAAGCCGTCTGTAAGATCTATGTGCATTCGAGTCACCTTTAGCGGGTGGCTGGTGGGATTGGATTCGAGGATGCGCCCGGTATCGGCGCTCCGTCGTCGATGATGTGTGGTGTGACGAGGATCAGCAGGTCGCGCTTTTCGTCGTCCGTGCGTGTCTCGCCGAACAGCCTGCCGATGATCGGCAGATCGACGAGGAGCGGAATTCCCGACTTCGACTGCGTGGTCTGTGTTACGGTGAGGCCGCCGATAACCGCGGTCTCTCCGTCGCCTACGAGAAGCTGTGTGTCGCCGGACTGCTTGCCGAATATGAAGCCGACGTCCGACGATGCCAACTGCGCATCAGAATTCTCGGCGTGCAGGAGGAGCAGGATCTGGCGATTGTTCGTGATGTGCGGCGTGACGGTCAGAATGATACCGACCTGCTTCATTTGCACCGTGGCGCGTGGCTGTGTAACCGAGACGCCCGTGCCCTGGTTGGCGGTGTTCGCGTCCAGCACTCTGATCGGAATTTCCTGACCGACCTGAATCGAAGCCTGTCTGTTGTCGAGCGTCACAATGCTCGGTTCGGCCTGAAGATCGGCGAGACGAACTTCCTGGAGCGCGTCGAGGAAGCTTGTCAGCTGGAATTTGCCGAGCGCCGTCGAGAAGACAACGCTGAGCGCCGGATTTACAACCCTGGCGTTTGCGTTCGCGATCGCCGACAGAGCGTTGCCGCCGAGCAGGATCCTGTCGCCCTGAAACGGCGTGCCGCCGCCCAATGCGTCAGGAACTCCGTCGCCGTTGGTGTCGATCGGCTTGAGCGTCGCGGGATCGGGGCGCTTTACCAGCTGGCTGAAGAACTGGTCGGTGCCCGTTCCCAAATCGTAGGAGAGTCCGATGTCTTCGATATTCGTTCTGTTGACGAAGATGATCTTGGCCTTGATACCGACCTGCGGAGTGCGAACGTCGAGGTTGCGCACGTACTGCAGAACGTCGGCGAGGCGCGAGGCCGTCTCCGTGATGATGAGCGTGTTGGTCGTACTATCGGCGGCGACGAGGCCGCGTGCGATGCAGTTTGGCCGCGCATTGTTGACGACATTTCCGCTGGTCGGAACCTGCGGGCAGTCCTTCTGCAGCAGCGACTGAATGGTCGGAACGAGGGCAGACGCGCGAGCATAGTTGATCGAGACGAGCTGTGTCTGGAGCGGCTCGGACGCCTGGCGATTAAGAATATTTGCGTAGCTGTCCACCGTGATGATTCCGGAGATCAGATCTTCGGATGCGGCCAGGCCCTGTCCCTGAAGAATCGCGCGCAGCGCGACATCCCAGGGCTGGTTCTTGACTTCGGCCGTGACGGTGCCCGACACGTCCTTGCCGACGACGATGGTCCGGCCCGAAAACGCCGCGAACGACGCTATTACGTCGCGGATATCGGTATCCTGGAACGTGACGGTGATCGGCGGTTGCTGCGATTGCTGGACCGCCGAAAAGAGCGCGATTGGCTTTACATCGTAATTCGAGGTGATTTTCGCGGTAACCGGACCAGCAACGGCCGGAGCCGGATCGTCCTGTGGCTCGACCTGCGCGACTGATGTCTCGAGCTGGGCTACAGCCTTTCCTACTGTCGTGGTCGTCCGATCGGGCGTCGAAGCCGCCCGCGCCCTGGTGACATCAGCACTGGCAACCGTCAGGGGGCGCACAGTCGGCGGCGATGGAGCCGCGACATATGCCCTGCGGGATTCAGTCGATGGCCAGGCAGTATAGTCGGCGGTCTTGCCGCCGGTTACGGAGATACGAACCTCTCCCGTGCTGCGTGTGACCGTGTACGGGTGCTTCGCATCCAGGTCGATGACGACGCGGACGACATTCGGACGGAACTGCGAATAGCGAACGTTGGTGATACCGCCGCGGGACACCCTGTCGTACGTGCGGCGCGACATGTCGAGAGTGGCTCCCTTCAGATCGACGACAACCCGATAGGGCGCCTCGAGCGTGAAATCCTGCACGTCGACGGCGGCGTTGACCCCGATCACCACTTCAGCCTTCCCCGACGAAGGGACGACGCTGAGTGAGTGAACGGTTGCGGCCGACGAGGGCAGGAACAGGAGCGCCGCGGCTGGCAGCGCTTTCAGAAAACTCATTGACGGAGCCTCATTTTGCTCGAATCGGGCGGCGCTATCGGCAGGAGCTCCTGGCGACTATAACCGAACTCTTCGATCGTGAAAATCACTGCTTTGGGCTGGATGGC
>DASWBG010000178.1:0-26629 GCA_036390715.1 Gemmatimonadaceae bacterium | reverse complement strand
TCTTCCGTGATGACGTGACCAGCATCGGGAATCGCGCGCAGAACGATCTGCGGAACGAGCGGGACGAAGATCCCCATCCCATCATCGGGCATCATGTGATCCAGACTTCCCCAAACGCCGACGGCGGGCAGATTGACCGTCGCGAGCTGCCGGTGATCCGCCGCGTTCCAGTCGTAGCTGTGAAGGAGCTCCCGCATCGCGAGCGCGTATTCCGGGAACTGCGACGGAGCGAGGTACTCCTCGACATCGCGCTTCGTAAAATGTCCGCGCTTTCCGTAGACCCTTTTGAGCGCACGCTTCACGACCACACGCGGGTTTATCTGGCGAAGTATCGGCATGAGCGCGGCGGGAGTTAGAAAGCGGTAAAGCCACATCAGCGGCACGCCTTTGAGTCCAACGGGTGAGAGCATGCCGAGACACCGTGCCCGCTCTGGATATCGCGATGCGAAATGGTAGATCAGGGAACCGCCAAGCGAATGGCCGGCAAGTGCCGGACGCTCGAGCCCCAGTGCGTCCAGAATGTCGCGCAGATGCTCGACCAGCGAGCCGATCGTGTACTCGTCGGACGCAAGGGGTTTGTCGGACAATCCGTGTCCCTTGAGGTCGACGGCAATCGAGCGAAATCCCGCTTCGGCGAGCGCCGGCAGGTTGTAGCGAAACACATAGACGCTGCAACCCCAGCCGTGCACAAGCACCACGGGCGGCCATGACGGATCGCCGCGCTCGACCACGCGAATGCTGATTCCAGAACGAAGCCGCGGAAAACTTACGCGATAGGCCGGATCACCGGCCGGGAACATCTCGCCGGGAGTGAGATTGCGCCGGCGACTGGATCCGGGCATCAGATCAGACTAATTCGATTTCCCGGCCGAGAAGTTTTCCGATGAGACCGATGCGGAAGGTGACATCTGCCCATTTCGATTCCTGCGAGGCGCCATCATCGAGAGGGAATGCAGACCACGCCCACTGATTCGTTGTCGTCGGCCGCTCCATTCCCTTATGCGGATGCCACACACCGTTACGGTCGCGATCGTCGACAAATCTCTCGTAGAGCTTCATCCAACCATCGTTGCGGCGCAGGAAGTTCAGTCGTGCCATCGTCTCGAGCCACAATAGTGCAAACGGTACATCCGCCTCGACCGCGTTTCGGTGCGGCAGGACATCACCCATGATGAGATGAGGCTGCGCCACCATTTTCTTTCCGAAAAGCTGGAGTGCTTCCTGGCGCGGCAGCGGCTGCGTGATCCAATCATAAATGCGCTCGACACCGCTGAAGTGTTCGTGCCGGAAGATTGGCATATAGGCGAGCATCGTCAGGGTATAGATCGAGGGCGGCGCGGATTCTGGTGCGAGGACGTGAGTATTCCCAACGCGCATCCACGGCTTCTCGCCGAGCGGCGAGTTGAGGTACGACACGGTGCGCTCGAGAATGCGGCGCGCCGCACCACGAAGGCGCGGATCGTTCTCGTATCCCATCTGCGCAAGGGTTGCGGCCGCGGCCTCGCGGAAGATTCCACGCGTGCGCCGAACGATGTCGTCGTCCCTTGTTTTCGTTCCGAGCTCGAACGTGAACGCCGGATCGTTGTCTTCGGCGAGCAGTCTGAAAAGAATCCTGCGAGCGAGCACAAGGGGGGGTGACTCGCGACCCCAGCCGTACTCGGAAAGGCGTCGAACCGCCGGAATCGTTCCGATGTTGGCGAAGTCAGTCGCGTGTCGTCCAGGAAGCGAAAGGACCGATTGATTCCACATCCCGTCGCGCGCCTGCGTGACAGCGAGCCTGATGGCCGGCCGGTGCGAATACGGAAGCCAGTCGAACTCTGGCGACGTCGGCTCCGCGGTGCGCGCGATTTCGGTCATTGACCGGTATTTAATCGGCGCTGATGCATGCTCGAGCAGCCAGCTCAACGGAAAAGAGAGTGGCTCCGGGGCAGGCGTTGGTATCGTTGTGGCTGGTTCAGCGACAGTACTGGGTGCGGTCACAAGCGGCGCTCGGCACGCGGAAAGGAGCAATGTCTTCAAGCCGGCGGGCTGGAGAAGCCGCCGGCAGCGCGGGGAAGAATAGCACGATTTCAGTCGAGCGCTAGGGGCGACAGGCTAAGTTCTTGCAGCCTATGGGTTTAGATCAAGGGCACCTGTACACGTTGGCCGCTATTGGCTGACCGAAGTGAATAGCCACGAGGCTTCGGACCTCGGGACGTTTAATGGCGCGGCAAAAGTACAGGCAACTGCTGGTAGGCTCATGCCGTCCGCTCCAACCTTTTTGTCTTCTCTGGCGTATAACATCCGTGACGCCAGGTCGGCGTCCAACACACATCTCCAGGAGAGTAGGATGAAGGTTATTCGCATCGCCACGCTGGCTGCTGCCCTTTGCGTTGGCATCACATCGGCCGCCGCAGCGCAAGGCACCGAGCCGCCCAAACAGGGCCAGGGCGAAATGGGCCGTGGCGGCGGAATGGGCGGAATGCTTCTCAAGGACATCAACCTAACGGATGCGCAGAAAGCGCAGGTCAAGGCCATCCGAGAGAAGTACGCGCCGCTACAGTTGGAGCTTCGCAAATCGGTTCAGGCCACTGGTGGCCAACCAGATGAGGCGACCCGCGCCAAGGGCGCGGACCTCCGACAAAAGCAGGCCGCCGAGATTCGCGCGATCCTCACTGCCGATCAGCAGGTTCAGTTCGACAAGAATCTGGCCGAAATGAAGTCGCAGATGGAGTCTCGCCGCAACGGCAGCAGCTAGGCTCTTGCTACGACCGCGGCTCGAGGGCCGCGAGCGTGTAGTTGCTCTTCGGGTTCCAGAGGATCCAGCTCTGGAACCCGTTGTCGTATCCGGCCTTTATCTGGGCTCGAATCTGTGGTGCTTCATAGCGTGGCGGTCCGAGCGTGAAGTCCTGGTACCAAGGGATGATCAGCGCAGCGTGGGGGACGGAATCGCTCCGGGCGATGGCGTCCTTGAGCGCACGATTGACCGTCTGATACGGATGCGCGTTGGGGTGGCGTAGCCTGTACGTCCCCCGCGCGAAGTGCGACGGGTAGATCATCGGCAGCACGACGTCGACCTGATCGACGAACATCTCCCACCGCTGTCCGATTCCCATGTCCGTGGTGTCGGTCGCGGTCAACCCGAATACGTCGGCGGTGACGCGCATGGGCTGCGGCTTGAGCGCGGTGCGAACGAAGCCGAGCTGATCGCGGATGACCTGCGCCCGCGAGCGCCCGTTGGCCAGAGGGAAAACGGTCTCGGCGATGAGGCGCTTTTCATCCGGAAAGCGCACGTAGTCGAACTGGACTTCGCTGAAACCGACGTCATACGCCTCGCGAGCGAGATCAACCGCGTACTGCCAGACGACACGTTGGTGCGGATCGAGCCATGGCTTGCCGTTCTTGTCGAGCCAGGGCTTGAGATCGGATTTTCGCTTGATCGCGAGATCCAGCCTCTTCTGGGCGAGCAGCGGATCCTTGGCGACAACGATACGGGCGATGGGGTAGATGCCGTGCACGGTCATCGTGTCGAGAACAGCGCGCAGCTTTGAGCGCGACATCCAGTGTCCATCAGCTGTATCGGCACCGATCTCACGGGCCAGCGGGACGCTCGACCGATAGAGCACGAACCCGCGATCATCCTTCACATCGATGACGAGCGCGTTGATCTCCGTTTGCCTGGCGACGCCGATCAGTCGATCGAGTTTGCTACCGAGCGCGGCCCATCGATTCACATATAGGCCACGAAGTGTGTCGGGGGTCGGAACGTGAGCGACGGGCGCGACTGAATCAATTTTCGCCGCTGTGGCGGACGATGCCGCACTGCCGCGCGACACTGGAAATAATGAACCAGGCTGAGCGCCCTTGTCCGCCTGGCAGGCAAGGAAAATCATAAAGAGCGCAATCGTTCCCAGCCGTGCCGCGATCATCGTGTACACGTATCGCGGAGGCGCGACGCGCCCCGATTCAGAGCGCGTTCAGCTCGGCGTTGGCGTCGGAGAGATAGCCCATCTCCCTCACCACGCTCTGTGCCTGTTGAGTGACCATGGTGAGACCGGTCGGTTGCGCGTGCAGGCCACCGGTGCGATAGCGCACCAGCTCCAGGCGCATCGATCTCAGAAGCTGACGGCAGTTGTCCAGCTTTTCCTGAGCTTCCTTTTTCTTGCGCGCGATGTCCGCGAGAGCGCGTCGCTGCCGGCGCAGCATCGCGAGACGACGCACACGCCCCTCGCTGGCGTTGTAGTCGAGCGGGTTCGCCTGTGACTCAAGCGCCGTTATCTCCTTCTCGACGCCTTCGGCTGTCTCACGGCCGGCGCTCCGATCCATATCAGAGAGCGAGAGCGCGAGCTGCTGCACCTTCCTGAACACCGCGTCGGCGGATGCTGCCACCTCGGGAATCTGCTCTCTCTCGGCCTCCGGCATGTTGAGCAGTTGTCTATGGATCTCGCGATGATCATTCTCCGCCTCGCGAATCGCGGATCCATACCGTGAGTCCGCAAAGGGCGCGGGCGAGCCTGCGGGAATCGGGCTCAGGCTCGTCGTCGGGCCCCCGATTCTCGGATAGGGCTGGAAAGGCTGCATGGTCGGAAGTGGAGAAATCGGCGAGAACAATCCCTGGCCTCGCGACCGCGCTCGCGCGCGAACCTGTTCCCGCTTCTTGTCATCGAACAATGCCCGCGCATCGTCGATCGTCTCGGCGGCGACATCGAAGATCAGCCGGTTGCGTGGCTGACGAAACACGTCACGCCAGTCGTATCCCGCGGCCCAGAGCTTCGAGTACTTGAACGCCAGGGCCACGGTCCAGATGACCGTGAGCGCGATGAAGTCGCGACTCGAGAAGAGCGAAATGGGAACCAGGATCGCGTTCACCGCGAGATAGGGCGCGAGCTTGCGCCGGAACGAGACAACCATCGGCGCTTGCCATCTGCTCATTTCCTCCGCGCTCGGCTGCGTTGGCATGTACTGCGATTGCGTCGGAGGCGTGTAGCGATCACGTATCGTATCGCCGATCTGGTCGCGCAGCACATCGCCGACGTCGCGTTGGCGCGTTCCGCCCCGCGTCCCGCCAGTAGATGCGGCCGGTTGCGCCCGTGTCGCCAGCGTCGGCATCGAGCCACCGTCGAGTGCAACGGCAAAGGCAGCGGCGTTCGGGAAGCGATCGGCCGGATCCTTCTCGAGACACATCATCACGGCGCGCGAGAGATCCGGCGGCAGGTCGGGCCAACGCTCATCCACCGGGATCGGCTTCTCGGAGAGATGCTTCACCAGCATGGACGGCGTGTTGTTGGCGACGAAGGGCGGCTGACCACAGAGCATCTGATAGCCAACGACGCCGAGTGAGTAGAGATCGCTCCGTCCATCAATAGCTGAATCACCGGCGGACTGTTCGGGAGACATGTACGCCGGAGTTCCGATCGCCATTCCCGTCGCGGTGAGCCTGGAGTCGCCGCTGTCGGTAAGCGCGCGCGCTATGCCGAAGTCCGTGACCATCGCGCGGCCGGTCTCTTCATCGATGATGATGTTGTCCGGCTTGATGTCGCGGTGGATGACGTTTCGGTTATGCGCGTACGACAACGCATCGGCCACTTCGCGCAGAATGCGGCGCACCTCGACGGGCGGTATCGGGCCGTGCTGCTGCAACCGCTGCCCGAGGTTATCGCCCTTGATGTACGCCATGACGAAGTAGACGAGATTGTCGCGCTCTTCGACGGTGTAGATGGGAACAATGTTCGGGTGATTGAGCTGCGCGGCCGTCTCTGCTTCGCGCAGGAATCGCTGGCGAATGTCGGCGCGGAAGCTAAGCTCCGGTGGCAGCACTTTGATCGCGATTTCGCGCTTGAGACGCTTGTCCCGGGCGCAATACACAATGCCCATACCGCCGCGACCGACCTCGGTCTCTAGCTCATAGTTTGCAGAGAGGACCTGAGCCACATGTGTGCCGAGCTCGTCGGTTGGACTAATTGGCATTTGGCCGCGTCAATTCAGCAGTCCCGCATTGCGATTCGTGCCGGGCTGGCGTAAACAATGAGAGCAAAAGATGCAGTATGGGAGGCGTCTGGAGTAGTATCTAAATAGAATCTTGTCTTCGGAAATGACAATGGCACAACGTCAAACATTACCTGTTCTCCCTTTGAGGGGGACTGTGATTTTCCCAGGCCTTACCCAGCCTATAGCGGCGGGCAGGCCTTCAACCCTTCGCGCAATCGAGGCTGCCCTCAAGGGCGACCGCCTTGTGTTCGCTGTCGCACAGCGCGACAACACCGAGGAGCCAACAGCGGACATCCTGTACTCAATGGGTGTTATCGCGCGCATCGGTCAGATCCAGCGCGGGCTCGGCGGGGTACAGCTTCTTTTGCAGGGCGAGCAGCGCGCGACCGCCCTTCAGTATTCGACCGCTGACGGATATCTGAGCGCAGTAACCGTTCCGGCCGAGGAGATGACCCCTCAAACCGAAAACGATCCTGCGTTCACGGCGTTACAGAAAGAGACACGCGAACGGGCGGCTGAGCTCGGCGAGCGCAGGGGGCTTCCAGAGGAAGTCGTTCACCAGGTTCTCGATTCCGTCACCGAGCCGGGTCGTTTTGCGGACCTGGTCGCCGGCTATATCGAACTTCCCGTTCCAGAAAAGCAGGGCCTTCTCGAAACGCTGAGCGTCGAAGAGCGGCTGCGCCGTATTCTCGTTCATGTGCAGCGCCAGGTCGGGCTCCTCGAAGCGCAGGAAGACATCAAGTCGCAGGTCCAGGAAGAGCTGGGCGAGCGGCAGCGCGAGATGTATCTCCGCGAGCAGCTCAAGGCGATTCAGAAGGAGCTGGGCGACGACGACTCGAGCAAAGAGATAACGGAGCTTCGCGACAAGCTCGCCAAGCTGGAGCTTCCGAAGGAAGCGCGCGCGGAAGTAGAGCGCGAACTGGGAAGACTCGAGAGAGCGGGCCGAGAGTCGATGGAAGCGCAGGTGATCCGCACGTACCTCGAGTGGATCGCGGAGCTTCCGTGGAACAAGAGATCCGATGACCAGCTCGATCTCAAGCACGCGGAGACAGTTCTCGAGGAAGACCACTACGGGCTCAAGGATGTAAAGGATCGCGTCCTCGAGTTTCTCGCCGTGAGACAGCTGCGCGCGAGCCAGCTCGCCGATGAAGTCGAGAAAACGGGTGAGGTACCTGCGGCGCGTCTTTTCCCCAACAAGGAAGACGCAACTCCGTCGCTCGCTGTCGGCGATCACGCGGACCGGCCCATCACCGACAAGGTGGAGGCGAAGTCCCGCGCGATGGCGAAGGGACCGATCCTTCTCTTCATCGGACCGCCGGGCGTCGGCAAAACTTCGATCGCCAAGTCGATCGCGAGATCGCTTGGCCGCGAGTACGTTCGGGTGGCACTCGGCGGAGCTCGCGACGAGGCGGACATCCGCGGGCACCGTCGCACGTATGTAGGTGCGATGCCGGGCCGGATCATCCAGGGAATCAAGCAGGCCGGGACGAAAAACCCCGTGTTCCTGCTCGATGAGGTCGACAAACTTGGGACGTCGTACCAGGGCGATCCGTCCAGCGCGCTGCTCGAAGTGCTGGATCCAGCGCAGAACGATACTTTCACAGATCACTATCTCGGGATCCCGTTCGACCTGAGTGAAGTTCTGTTCATCGCGACCGGGAACTTCGTTCAGAACATCCCTGGTCCGCTGCTCGACCGCATGGAAGTAGTGGACTTCGCGGGCTACACCGAGAAGGAAAAGGCCGAGATCGCGAAGAAGTATCTGTTGCCGCGGCAGCTCGAGGAATCGGGACTGAGCGACAAAAACATCGTGTTCACTGAAGACGCCATCATGTCCGTGGTGTCCAACTACACTCGCGAGAGTGGAGTGAGACAGCTCGAGCGTCAGATCGGCGCAGTGGCGCGCAAACTGGCGCGCAAGATTGCGTCGAGCCAGGAGGTAGAGCACACGGTCGACGCCGAGACCGTGAGAGAGCTGCTCGGCAGACCACGCGTTCATCCCGAGCACGCGTTGCCCGAGAGCGAAGTTGGTATTGCGACGGGTATGTTCTACACGCCGATGGGCGGAGACATCATGTTCGTCGAGGCGTCGATCAGGCGCTTCTACGGCAGTCGCGACGCTGAGTCAAATGGCCAGGTTGGTCCTGGTCCTGGCGGTCCGGTATCGCTGATTCTTACCGGACAGCTGGGTGACGTGATGAAGGAGTCGGCGCGTGCGGCATTCACATACGCGACGAACAACGCCGCCAGTCTCGGGATTCCCCGCGACAGGCTCGGCGCGATCGAAGCGCACATTCACGTGCCCGCGGGCGCGATTCCAAAGGATGGACCGTCAGCCGGAATTGCGATCGCAACAGCGCTCGTGTCGGAAATGGCTGACCGTCCAGTGCGGCAGGATGTGGCGATGACGGGCGAGATCACGCTCCGTGGTCGGGTGTTGCCGATTGGTGGTCTGAAGGAAAAGGTGCTGGGTGCGCATCGCGCCGGTATCAAGACCATCATCATCCCGAAGGGCAATGAAGCCGACATCGAGGATGTGCCCGAGGAGGTCCGCAAGACGCTCGAGTTCCACCCCGTGGAGACGCTGAGCGAGGTGCTGAAGATCGCCCTCGTGCCAGCCGAGGCGGGTGAGCGGGCACGACCCCTCGAGATGGCGGAAGTCGCGTAACAACAGAAACAAACAAAACGGGGAGCCAATCACATGGCTCCCCGTTTTTGTTAGGTGCGCCTGCCTGGCAAGGCGCGGTTCAGAAAATGATTGGCCCCCAGGCGAACAACTTCCACGGATCCGCTTTGAGGGACGCCGGTTCCGTCCCTTCCACGAAGTACTCAGTGTAACGGCGATCTGCCGGTGTCTGGTCGTTCGCGAGCTCACCCGTCGCGCGATCGACATCGCCAAATATCACTCCGATCGGTGGAGTCCACTGGTCGGCTGCACGCGACGTGAGAATCTCAGGTTTGGCGGCGTAGTATCGAGCGACCATCTTCCCCCACACCGGAGCCGCGAGCGATCCGCCGGCAGCACCGGGAGTGATGGACGTCGGCGTGTCAAAGCCAAGCCAGACACCCGCCACGAGGTCGGGCGTAAGGCCGATGAACCACACATCGGAGTTGTCGTTCGTCGTTCCAGTTTTTCCGGCGACTGGAATCGATGCCGGCAGATAGCGTCGAATGCTCGATGCCGTGCCGCGCTCGACGACGTCGCGCATCATGTCGCGAACGACGTAGGTGACCCGGGGGTCGAGCGCCGGAGCAAGCGCCTTCACTTCGCGGCTCAGCACCACCTTTCGGTTCCTGTCTTCTATACGGTAGATGAATCGTGGCTCAACGGGCGTGCCGAGGTTTGCGAAGGTCGTGTAGGCCGCCACGAGATCGAGCGGTTGCACCACCGAGGCGCCGATCGCGCTCGACGGAAACGGAGCGATCTTCGAGGTGAGACCCATCCGATGCGCGAGACTCGAGATCGAGTCCATCCCCAGCTTCTGTCCGAGCTGAACGGCGACGACGTTGCGAGACTTCGCCAGCGCGTCACGAAGTGTGAGCGGACCCAGGTACTGGCCATCGGAGTTTTCGGGACTATAGACCGTTCCGTTTGGAAGGTTGATCGCGAGCGCGGTGTCCTGAAAGATCGTGTTCGGTGTGATGCTGTCGGCGATTGCCGCGGCATAGACGATCGGCTTGAACGAGGACCCGGGCTGACGCATTCCGTCGACGGCGCGGTCGAAGTGGGAGTCACCATAGTCCCGCCCACCTACAAGCGCGCGAACATCCCCGGAGGTTGGATCCAGCGCGACTACCATTCCCTGCAGGTAGTTGGTAGTCGTCCGTCCGCCGGCGCGTGAGTCCTCGCCCTTAACGAACTTGGGGTGGGCGTAGTCGGGCTGTGATTCTACCGCAGCGGTCTCCTCGAGCAGCGCGCTCATCGCGGCGTTTTGAAGAATGGGATCGAGGCTCGTGTAAATACGATAACCACCCTGACTGACGGGAATTCCAGCCCGTGTCGCCTGGACGCGAACGACATCGACAAACCAGGGTGAGTAGGCGGAGTATCCTCCATTCGGAAACGTGACGAGTGGAGCCGCTTGGGCCGCTGCGGCCTGCGCAGAGGAGATGTAGCCCTGACCCGCCATCAGTGACAGCACGACATTGCGACGCTGACGTACGCGATCGGGATACTTTAGCGGGTCATAAAGCGCGGGCCCCTTGGGCATCGCCGCCAGTGCGGCCGCCTCCGCCAGCGACAGCTTCGATGCGCTCTTACCGAAATAGTGGCGCGCCGCGCTTTCGACTCCGTACCACCCATGTCCGAATCCAATCTGGTTCAGATACGCTTCGAGTATCTGCTCCTTGTTGTAGTGCTTTTCCATCTCGCGCGCTGCTGACTGCTCTGCCAGCTTCCGGCCGATGCTCCTGTCGGTGCGGTCGATGAGCGTGGGATGCATGTTGCCCACGAGCTGTTGGGTTATCGTGCTGGCTCCTCGGCGCTCGCCGAAGATGTTGTCCTTGAGGGCACCGGCGATGCCGACGACATCGACTCCGTCGTGCTGGTAGAACCGGTGATCTTCCACGGCGACGAACGCCTGCGGCAGATACTTCGGTAACGTACGGATCGATACGCTGGTGCGGATCTCCTTACCGATCTCGCCGATGAGCGAGCCATCACGCGCCAGAACCAGAGACGCCTGGGCCATCGGAACGATCGTCCAGGGCTCGGTGTCGTTGGTCCCCGGCTGCTGCGCGCCCAGCTGCGCGGGCGTAAACAAAAGCGCAGCTAGAGCCAGCGCGCGCAGCGGTTGATTGTACCTCTGCGCCATGGCAACTTCAGATTGATGGATCGATCTATTCATCTCGTCGTAGTTCAGTTCAAGCCGCGAAAGGGCGACTATGTCACAAACCTCGCCCGCCTGGCCGGCGTTTTTTCGCAAATCGACTCGCTCGATCCGCGTCCCGATGTGGCAGTCTTTGCGGAGACGGCTCTCACCGGGTACTTCGTCGAAGGGGGCGTGCGCGATGTCGCCCTGACAGCCGGTGCCTTCGCCCGGGACCTTCAGGCGCAGTACGCCTCCGCAGTTACTACACCGCGGACTCTCGATGTGTGCATTGGATTCTACGAGGTGTGGAACAACGCCTTCTATAATAGCGCGCTCTATGTGACGCTGGGAGGCGACCAGCCGGTGGTCCGCCACGTCCATCGCAAGCTCTTCCTGCCGACGTATGGGATGTTCGACGAGGAACGATTCGTCGATCGCGGATTCGAGGTTCGCGCATTCGATACCGAGTGGGGCCGCGCGGCCATGCTGATCTGTGAAGACGCCTGGCACAGCCTGACCGGGACGGTTGCCGCCCTCGACGGGGCGACGATAGTGTTTATCGTCTCTGCTTCCCCGGCGCGTGGACTGTGGCCGCGAGAGCAAGAGGGCTCCGTCCCGGCGAACCTGAAGCGCTGGGAGCGTCTCGCCCGGGATATCGCGGAGGAGCACGGGGTATTCGTGGCCCTCGTCAATCTCGTCGGCACCGAGGGCGGAAAGACTTTTTCCGGCGGGTCGATAATCTGCGGGCCGCAGGGAGACATTCGCGCGCGCGCGCCATTGTGGGACGAGACGATCATGACGATTTCGCTCGATCCGCACGATCTCACTCGCGCACGATCCGACGCCCCACTTCTCACCGATCTGCAGACGATGATGCCGCATCTGATGCGGACGGTCGATCGAATTCAGGCGGGCGAGCGGCTGGTCTTGAGCTACGATGATGAGCCGAGCGAAGGTGGTCCGCTTACTCCCGCGGCACGAGACACGGCAATATCGAGCGAGGAATCAGCCAAAGCCACGACGCGATCGAGAAAACCGCCCCGCGCGGCGGCGACCGCACGATCTACGAAAACCGCGAAGAGCGGCGCCGGCACCGACGCGAGTCGCAACGGCAGCGAGCCGATCGCAGTGATGCGCGCTTCCGAATCCCGCTCGGGACCGCCGCCGCTCGATATCGATCCGGAGCTGACTGCCGGTTGGCTCGTCTCCTTCCTGCGAGAGGAATTCGAGCGCCGCGGATTCGAGAAGGCAGTACTGGGGCTTTCGGGTGGCGTCGACTCGGCAGTGACTGCCTACCTTTCCGCCGAAGCGCTGGGAAAGGAGAACGTAATTGCGATGCGGATGCCGTATCGGACCTCGAGTCCCGATTCCCTCGCCCATGCGCAGCTGGTGATCGACGCGCTCGGGATTCAGTCGCGCCTGATCGACATCTCGCCGGCCGTAGACGGCTACCTCGCGAGCGAGCCGGATGCTGATCCGGCGCGCCGAGGAAACGTGATGGCGCGGGAAAGGATGATCGTGTTATTCGATCAGTCCGCGAAGTTTCACGGGCTGCCTGTCGGCACCGGCAACAAGACCGAGAGATTGCTAGGCTACTTCACCTGGCACGCCGACGACTCACCACCGATCAATCCGCTCGGCGATCTGTTCAAGACGCAGGTCTGGCAGCTCGCAAAATTCCTTGGCGTTCCCGACGTGATCGTAAGCAAACCCGCGTCAGCCGATCTGATCGAAGGTCAGACGGACGAAGGAGATTTCGGAATCAGCTACGCAGAGGCGGATGCGATTCTGAACTGGCTGCTGAGCGGGTACAATCCGGCATCGCTGGTGGCGCGGGGTTTCGATGCGGGCAAGGTCGAGCTCGTTCGGAAGCGACTCGCCGGAACGCACTGGAAGCGAAAGCTTCCGACAGTGGCGCTGCTCAGCTCCACGGGCATCGGAGAGTCGTACCTCCGACCGGTGGATTACTGATCGCTATTGCGCCTGGCATGCTCCGCCTGTAAGAGCCACCGTCGGAGGCATTCTGAACTCGCACGTCGACACGATTTTATATCTCGTGTTGTATTCGCGCTCGGCGGCGGCGACTGCATCAAGTTTCCGAAAAAGCGCGGCCGAATCGGTGGTGCGAGAGCAATAGACCAGGTAGTACCGTGGGCCGCCGCACGCTTTCGAGCCAACAGGAGCGGTGCGGCATTCCCCGGCTGACGAACATCCATCGGTTTTGACGAGAGCCTTTGCCTCATTCTCGATGGCGACGATCTGCGCCCAGTCAGCTTTCTGGTCACCGGTAAGCACGATCTTGTCTCCGTCGGGACCGGACGGAGCGCCGCCGGGAGCTCCCTGTGTGCACGAAGCCAGAACTATAACAGTTGCGAAAACGCGAATGCTTCTGGTTACCATGCTGCCAGCTGGTGTCGGGGAATTGACGGTGAAGCATGAAGCCGGCCAGCCAAAAGGTGGCCTGAGCAGATAGCCGCTTAGGCGCGCTATCTGCTATTTTTTGGGACAGAGCTCGACCCGCCCGTTGGAGAGAAATGGCCACCAGAACTATCCCGGATCGTAAATCCACAGGATCACCAAGCGCCCGCCTCTCGCCCGAGCAGCTCGTTGCGGCCTTTCGCAACATGCTGCTGTCACGACGGTTAGACGACAAGGAAGTCCAGCTCAAGAACCAAAACAAGATCTTCTTTCAGATCTCGGGCGCGGGCCACGAGGCGATTCTTACCGCGGCGGGAATGGTCCTTAAGCCGGCATACGATTGGTTCTACCTATACTATCGTGATCGAGCCCTCTGTCTCGAGCTCGGTGTGACTCCGGCCGAAATGCTTTATGAGGCAGTGGGGGCAGCGATAGATCCGGCTTCGGGCGGACGTCAGATGCCCAGCCACTGGGGACATAAAGCGTACAACATTGTGTCCGCTTCTTCGCCAACAGGCACACAGTTCCTCCAGGGCGTCGGGTCCGGGGAGGCATTGCTCCGCGCGAAGCTGCTCGACATCACGGAAGGATTCCAGAAAGACGAGATCGTGCTCATAACAACCGGTGAGGGTACGACCAGTGAAGGCGAATTCTGGGAGTCCCTGAACACCGCTTCGAACCTCAAGCTGCCCGTGGTCTACCTGGTCGAGGATAATGGCTACGCCATCTCGGTTCCGGTCGAGGTGAATACCGCCGGCGGTAGTATTTCCAAGCTGGTTCGCTCATTTCCCGATCTCATGGTCGAAGAGGTGGACGGCTGCGATCTACTCGCCAGCTACGACACCATGCAGCGCGCCGTCGACTACGCGAGACAGCGAAAAGGGCCGGCACTCGTGCACGCGCGAGTCATTCGTCCGTACTCGCATTCGCTGTCGGATGACGAGACGAAGTACCGTCCGCCCACCGAGCGCGACGTCGAT
This sequence comes from Gemmatimonadaceae bacterium, assembly GCA_036390715.1. Classification (GTDB taxonomy): domain Bacteria; phylum Gemmatimonadota; class Gemmatimonadetes; order Gemmatimonadales; family Gemmatimonadaceae; genus UBA4720. The sequence continues at coordinate 12,453 of DASWBG010000178.1, read as the reverse complement.
GCCGCGCGGGATCCAGTAAAGCAATTCCCGAAGTGGCTTATCAGCGAAGGTCACGCGACGGAAGAAGAGTTGAAGCAACTACGGGACGAGGTGGATGCGATCGTTCTGGCGGCGACCGACGATGCTCTTGCCCAGCCTCAGCCGGGCCCGGACACAGTCTACTTCGGCGTTTACTCGCCCGACGTCGATCCCACCAGCGAGCAGTTCGACACCGAGGACGATCCGCAGTTCTCGGGTGAGCCGACGACGATGGTCGATCTGCTCAACTCCTGCATGAGGGATGAGATGCGACGCGACCCGAGGATTCTCGTCTTCGGCCAGGACGTCGCTGATGCCTCGAGAGACCAATACCTTGACAAGGTCAAGGGAAAAGGCGGCGTGTTCACGGTTACGCGGGGTCTCCAGAAGGAATTCGGAAGCGCGCGCGTTTACAACTCCCCGCTGGCGGAAGCCAACATTATTGGCCGCGCGATCGGTCTGGCTCTCCGCGGATTCAAACCGGTGGTCGAGATTCAGTTCTTCGATTACATCTGGCCGGCTTACATGCAGCTGCGGAACGAGCTGGCGACCATGCGCTGGCGGTCCAACAACAACTTCTCGGCTCCCGTCGTCGTGAGGACTACGTACGGCGGGTATATCCGCGGCGCGATCTATCACTCGCAGACGGGAGCCTCGATCTTCACGCACTGTCCAGGACTGCGCGTCGTGTGTCCGGCGACGGCGCTTGATGCCAACGGGCTCCTGCGGACGGCGATCAGGTGCGACGATCCGGTGCTCTTCCTCGAGCACAAGCACCTCTACCGGCAGACGTACAACAAATCGGCGTATCCCGGGCCCAACTTCATGATCCCCTTCGGCAAAGCGAAGGTCGTGCGCGAAGGAACCGGCGTAACTGTCGTCACGTATGGCGCGACGGTTCGGCGTGCACTCATGGCGGCAAATGCGATTGCCGACAACGGAATCTCGGTCGAGGTGATCGATCTACGCACCCTAAGCCCGTGGGACAGGGAAACTGTGTTCGAGTCCGTCAGGAAAAACTCGCGCGTCATCGTTGCCTACGAGGATTCTCTCTCCTGGGGATTCGGCGCCGAGATCTCGGCGGCCATCGCGGACGAGTGTTTCGCGTGGCTGGACGCGCCCGTGAAGCGCGTGGCATCGGAAGACACCTTCGTTGGATACGCTCCAAGCCTCGAAGATGCGATTCTTCCGCAGGTCGAGGATTTCAGGCAAGCCTACGAAGAGATCATGAAGTTCTGATTAGCGCCGACCAACAAAGAAAAAGGCGGGCTCGTTGTGAGCGCCCCTTTTCATTTGGTATCGCCTCAACTATCTGGGCGGTATCGCGCCGCCCTGAGCTCCCGGGGATCCCGCCATGCCGGGAAGCGTTACCGGCGTAAACGTGGAAGGAATCTCGAACACCTTCGGATTCGCATCCACCCATTGGACCGACGTCACCTCCGCCTGCGTATTGGTCACGCGCGTCTGGCCCTGTGAGATCATCGTCGACGAGCTGGAAGCCCGGAGTGGTGTGCCGTTCGGAAGCTTGGCCTGCATCGCCTTCATTTTGTCCGCGAACTCCTTGCTGGAGCTGCCGAACATCGCGGCCATGTCACCGCCGCTCAGGCTGGCGAAGGGATTGATCACGCCCCTGATGTCGTTCGCGTAGTAATAATCGGACGTGCTCGAAATCTTCACGGTCTGCTCCTGACCCATCGCGCTGATGGTCATGGTCATGCCGGTGCCAATGCGGTAATGGGAAGTCGGATGGCCGAGTATCGCCGGACCAGCGCCAAGATTGTCGACCGTCGCTTCCGTTCCCGAGAAGGCCATTTTGACACCAGTTTGTTGCGCCTGCGCGAGCATTTCGGCGGGGCGAACGCGCAGATAGTGGTTGGCCTTGGAATCGAGGTACGTGACCGTCTTTCCGCTATCGGAAAGGATCATGCTGACCTCGCCGCCGGGCCCGCCGAGGGGACTGACTTGTGCGCCTGGTCCCTTCATCGTCAGGTCCATCCGCAGCTTGTCGGACGATCCGATTGCGTGACCTTGAATGACACCCGTGTCGGGCATCCCCGAAGTGGTTACGATCGTCCGAAAATCCATCGCCAGGTTCTTCGCGGCGGAAGGCGAGACGACAACGGGGGACTTGGCAACGGCCTGAGCAGTAATGTAAGACAGCGGAGCGAGCGCGAATGCGGCGCTCGCGATGCGCAAAATGAATCTCATGCTGAATTCCCGATTCTTGTGTGTGAGACGGAGGGAGAGTACCAAAAAAGACGTTCGGGTCTGACTAAGCGTAACCCGGAAACGCCGTTTAGTGCCCTGTGCGCGGCCATTTCACCGAGGCCACGATCGATGTTCCCAGGACCACTCCGACCACGCCAAGTGCCGCAACGATAGGGATATGGACGAAGTACTCGAGGAGCATCTTCGCCCCGATGAATATGAGGACAACCGATAGGCCGAGCTTCAGGTAAACGAACTTGTCCACCACGTTGGCGAGCAGGAAATAGAGGGCCCTCAGGCCCAGCACCGCGCAGATGTTCGAGGTGTAGACGATAAAGGGGTCGCGCGTGACGGCAAATATCGCGGGGATGGAGTCGGTGGCGAAGATGATGTCCGTCGTGTCGACGATGAGGAGCACGATGAAGAGTGGGGTCGCTGCGTAGCGGTTCCGGCCCGTGGCGTCGGGCTCACGAACGAAGAACTTGTCGCCCCGGTAATCCGGCGTCACCGGAACGAGTTTGCGCGCCAGGCGCAGAACCGGATCGCGCTCCGGGTTGTACGCCACCTCGTCCTTCTGGAGCGCCATTCTCAGTCCGGTGAAGACCAGGAACGCGCCGAAGATGTAGAGCGTCCAGGCGAAGCGCGTGACCAATGCCGATCCGGCGACGATCATGACGCCACGCAGAACGAGTGCGCCGATGATTCCCCAGAACAGCACGCGGTGCTGGTATTTCTCCGGAACGCTGAAGTAGGAGAAGATCAGCACGAACACGAAGATATTGTCTACAGAGAGGGCGTACTCGATGAGGTATCCGGTCAGGAACTCTAGTCCCGACTCCGGCCCCATATTGCGATAGACGGCGAACGCGAAGCAGAGGGAGAGAGCGACCCAGACCCCGCTCCAGATCGCAGCTTCCTTGAGAGAAACCTTTTCCGATCGGCGATGGAGCACGCCGAGGTCGAGCGCTAGAATCGCGAGGACAACAACGTTGAATCCGATCCAGCCCCAGAGACTATTCACAGCCCAATTGTCCGGGCCGCGGGGTCGGCCGGGTTAGCGACGCTCAAGCGCGTCGCGAACGTCGAGCAGAATCTCGAAGTAGAGCTGCTCCCTTCGATATGCGAAGTCGAGCGTTGCCATCTGGGTCTGATCGCCCGAGGCCTTCGCGCGTTCGAACGCTTCGCGGTACATCTCGTCGAGGTTGTTGAGAATCGTGCTGCGCGTGCGTGACATTGACTTGCTCTCCGGGCTCAAGGCGCCGCGATTGTCGATCGACGTGAGTCCGGCGAGGCGCTGGAGCGCCGTCTCCGGATCTTCGTTTTCGAAAATCAGTTTTTTCGCAGCCCCGAGCGCGAGTCTGCGTGGATTGAAGGGCGATGGTGGCGTCACTGCAATTGGTGCTGGATGCGCTGAAAGGTAAGGCAGGAGCTAGAGCCGGTGAAAGACCGCCTCATCGACCGGTTTTCCGTGCTTGAGGTGTTCGACGACGATTCGCTCCAGTAGCGCCGGCGTGACCTCGGAGTACCAGATGCCTTCCGGATACACGACGACAATCGGTCCGTTGCTACACACGCCAAGGCACGGAGTTTCACCCCGCTTGACGCGCTGGGGGCCAAAAAGCAGGTCCTCACGCTGGAGCAGATCGGTGAGCAGCGAGTAGAGCTGTCTCCCGCGGCGGTTGGGAGAGCAGAAGTCGCCGGTGCATACGAGCACGTGATGCGAGTACGGCTCCATCTGAGGCTGCTTCCGGTCACCCATTCTGCAAAGATACACATGCTTACGCGCGCCATACTTGCCCCACCGTGGATTCCAACTGATTATGCTAGAAGCTCTCCTTTTTTCAGGAGCGAACATGGGGGCGACAATCACAAGCAATGCATCCGCCGTCGATCCCGGCATCGCCGGCAAGGGTTATGTGCACCCTGAAGTTCTCGTGAGCACGAACTGGCTCGCCGAGCATCTTGATGACCCGAACATCAGAATCATCGAGAGCGATGAGGACGTGCTGCTCTACGACACAGGGCACATTCCGGGCGCGCAGAAGGTGGACTGGCACCAGGATCTCAATGATCCAGTACTGCGCGACTACGTCTCGTCGGAGCAATTCGAAAGACTGCTTAGAGAGAAAGGAATCGATGAGAACACGACCGTCGTGTTCTATGGCGACAAGAACAACTGGTGGGCAGCATATGCCTTCTGGGTGTTCCAGCTATTCGGCTTCACCAACGCGAAGCTTCTGGACGGCGGTCGCATCAAGTGGGAGCAGGAAAGCCGTCCGTTCAATACAGAAGTCCCGCACCTTGCAAAAAGCAGCTACAAAGCGCCGAAGCGTTCGGATGACAAGATTCGCGCTTTCTTCCAGCAGGTGCGTGAACACTCGTCGGCAGGTAAGCCTCTAATCGACGTGCGTTCACCGGAGGAATACACCGGGCAGCGCACCCACATGCCTGACTACCCGCAGGAAGGGACTCTACGTGGCGGCCACATCAAAGGAGCGCGCAGCATTCCCTGGGCGCGCGCCGCGAATCCGGATGGAAGCTTCAAGGATGCGGCTTCTTTGCGCGCCATCTACGAGCAGGAAAAGGGTCTCAAGAAGGGCGACGATATCGTTGCGTACTGCCGCATTGGCGAGAGATCCTCCCATACCTGGTTCGTGCTCACCCATCTCCTCGGCTACGATCGCGTGCGGAACTACGACGGTAGCTGGACGGAGTGGGGCAACGCAGTTCGCGCTCCGATTGAGAAGGGTCCCGAGAAGTGACAGCACCGGCACCACCGAAAACGACGGCAAAGCCGTCGCTGATACACGTCAATTGGGTCGGTGGTCACCGATTCGATGCGGGACGTCCGAACGGTCCGACAGCCCGCATCGATGGGGAGGGTGAGACGGGACAAAGTCCGCCTGAAACGCTTCTCAGCGCGCTGGCAACGTGTGTCTCCTACGACGTGATCGACATCCTCGCGAAGCAGCGCACTCCGATCGAATCGCTCGAGATCGACGTGGTAGGAGAGCGCGTCGATACTATTCCCCGGCGCTACAAGCACATAACGCTCAACTTCCGCATCGGCGGGCAAGGGATCGCGAAGGACCAGGCGCTGCGCGCGATAGAGCTGTCGGCGACCAAGTACTGTTCGGTGCGTGATTCGCTCAGGAGCGACATCCAGGTTGACTGGACGGTGGAGCTTGAAGAGGAATCCTCAGGGGCTCATTAACGGCAACTGAAAACCGCAACGGAACGGGTGCCAGACGTCAGTAGCACAGCTGCGAGTTCTTAGTTCACGACGCCCTGACTTGTCATTGCGCCGTTCAAGGCACAAGCAGTGGCTCTCACGCCACGGAGATAAGTCAGGGAGTAGTGAACCGGCAACCGAGATCTAGGCTACTGACGTCTGGCACCCGTTCAGTTGCAGCAATCACCGCCGTCTCCTCGCTTTCGATTCGGCAGAGTACGGGGCCCACTTTTTCTCAGAGTCCTCGATCTCTTCCCGCAGTCGAAGGTAGCTGTCGTAGCGTTCGGCACTGATCGAGCCTTCGGCCACGGCGCGACGCACCCCGCATCCGGGCTCGACCCGATGCGTACAGTCCCCGAACTTGCATTCCGCAATGTGCGGACGAAACTCACGGAAGCATTCGTCGAGGTGCTCGGACGCGAGGCCCCACATTCCGACCTCGCGCAAGCCGGCAGTATCCACGACGTAACCACTGTCGGGCAACGGGTGGAGCAATGCGCCCACGGTCGTGTGCCGGCCCTTGTTCACGGACTCGCTGATCTCGCCGACGCGAAGATCGAGTCCCGGATACATGGCGTTCATCAGTGAGGATTTGCCGACACCAGACGGTCCGGTGAGCACCGAGGTTTTCCCGGCGAGCACGTCGTGCAGCTCATCGAGCCCGATGCGCTGCTTGACGCTGGTGAGATGCACGGGATAGCCGGCCGCGACGTAATCGGCGAATGCCCGCTCCGTTGCTTCCTTGTCGACCAGCTCGATTTTGTTGATGACGATCCGGGACTGGAGCGAATTCCCCTCCGCAATCACCAGAAACCGGTCGAGCATCCGGCGGTGGGGCTCCGGCTTGGCCGCGGAAAAAACGACGACGACCTGGTCAACGTTGGCGGCGACGATGCGCTCGCCCTGCCCCGCCCCCGGTTCGCGCCGCGCCAGCTTTGAATGTCGAGGCAGGATTTCCGCGATCGCCCAATGGACGCCGCGCTCGTCGATCTCCAGAACGACGCGATCACCGACTGCCAGCTTCCTGTCTTCCTTGCGCTCTTGCTTGAGTCTGCCTCGAAGTGACGCCTCATGCGTCTCTCCGGAGTCGGCACGGACGTGCCATACTCCGCCTGTTCCTTTGAGCACGACGCCTTCCTTGCGCGTCAACTGCTACCCTCGTTGCGCATCGAATCCCACCACGGCAGCAGCTCGCTGCGCCTCGCCTTGATCAGGCCATCGAGTTTCAACTTCACTTCGTTGAGCGATAGTGCGCCCACCATCTTGCGCGCCTCCTCCTCTGTCGCGGCGAAGGCGAGAAAATCCGTCTCCAGATGCCCGCTCGCGACAGGATCGCCCTGGCCCCAGCGGACAAACAGCAAATAGGCCGCGAAAGGTCGTTGCTTCTCTCCGCTGGTGTCGCTCACGATCTCTACGCTGTAGGAAGCGCCATCGCTTCCTTCGAACGCAGCTGGGCGATCGTGTACCGCCATGTACCCGCCGATCGTATTCGGGTCGCCCTTCGAATGGTCGGGGGGAAGGAATCTGCCCATCGTCAGCGGAGCCGGCTTTTGCCGACCATCTCCTTGAATACGTTGCCGGTGAGAAACGCGACGTTGGCCGGACGTTCTGCCAGACGCCTCATCAGGTACGGGTACCATTGAGTTCCAAATGGAACGTACACCCTCATGCGGTAGCCCTCGCGGACCAGCCGGTCCTGGAGATCGCGTCGCACTCCGTAGAGCATCTGGAACTCGTACCGATCGGGCGCGACATCGTTGGCCTTGGCGAATCGTTTCGCCTCCCTGATGATCGCCTCGTCGTGTGTAGCGATGCCAGGGTAGTTCCCCTTGAGCATCAGCTCGTGCATGCAGCGAACATAGTTCGCATCGACGTCCTTCTTGTCCGGAAAGGCGACCGCCTCCGGCTCCTTGTAGGCTCCCTTGCAAAGGCGGACGCGCGCCTTCATCGAGATCGCGTGCTCGACGTCGGCGAAGGTGCGGTACAGATAACTCTGGAGCACGATCCCCACGTTCTCGCGGTACGCCGGATAGAGCCGCTGCTCGAACAGATCGAGCGTGCGTCGAGTGTACTCGCTCGACTCCATGTCGACGCGCACGAACGAGGCACAGTCGTGCGCGCGCTGAAGGATCTTCTGCATGTTCGCGACGCACAGGTCTTCGGAGATGTCGAGCCCCATTGCCGTGAGCTTGACTGATACGTTGGCGTCCGCTTTCTGCTCGTGGATACGGTCGAGCATGCTGATGTACGCCTCGCCCGCCGTGCGCGCTTCCGCCTCGTTGTGGACGCTCTCACCCAGAAGATCGAGAGAGGCCGTGATACCACGAGCGTTGAGCCTGGCGACGGCGGCGAGAGCCGTATCGACAGTCTCGCCGGCGACGAACCGGTTGGCAAAGCTTTTTGCCACCCTGTTGTTGCGGACGAATTTGAATATCTGCTGCTGGTCCGAAAGGTAGAGCAGTGCACTGCGGAGCATCAGTTCTGGAGTAGCTGTGTGGTTGACGCTGACGATCGCCGATTGGCGGCGCGACCACGCCTCGAGAGATCGAAGATTCTTGTCACCGGGAACTGGCCACCCTTCTTGAGATCGCCGTCGAAGAGACTCCAAGTAGTGAAGCCGTCGTCGCTCTCCGGCTCGAGCAGATAGACGACGAGCTCGCCGCGCGGCTGCGCCGTAGATACGATGAATGACTTCGCTGGAAGCGTCTGCAATCCTCGCTCCCATCTACCTTTGAGACGGACTTCATGGTGCCCTTGAAAGGTCCGCGGAGCGGTGATGATCGAATCGACTGTGAAAGATTCCCCGCGCGCCCTCCAGGCGGAATCGGAACGATCGACGCGAATGCCGTGGAGCCGGAGTAATGTCGCGACCGCGGTGTCTCCGGGCGCCACCACGTAAGCCGCCGGGGGTGTACGATCGAGCGTCGATGTAAAGCGATCGTAGACAGGCATGCGAACGGTTCTGAAGCGCCCGGTGCGCCGCTCGCCACGCGGGACGCCCGGCTGGGTCAAAGAGGAGTCACCAGTCTTCTCAAGATCCTCCTTGATGACGTCCATCACTCGTGGCGTCGTGATCAGCTCGGATCTAATGGCGACCATTTGCACTGAATCGGGAGACCGACCCCACGCGAGCGGCTGGCTATCCGCACGTGCGGTCAGCGATTTGATCGCGGCTCCTTTCTCGGCAACCAGCGAAAGAACCTCTTTGACGAACGCATAGGTGGAAGCGATCCGCCGGGCGAGCGAATCGTGCGAGTACGCTTCGCTCAGGATTCCGATGCGGCCGCGAATTCCATAATAGTTGGTACCGAAGCGCGGGCGCGGGTCGTACGTTGCCCAGCCCTCATGCACGCTCGTGTCCGCAATGGCGCCGGGCTGGTCGGAGATGAAGTTTCCGTAATCGAAAACCTCGAAGCCGTCGCGCGTCCGCATTCGCTCGCGCAGAACCGGTAGCAGTGAGTCGCGCGCGTAAACTCCGCCGAACACCGCGGCCGGGCTCAAGGACGGTGAATAAGTCAGCGCGTATCCATGGAAGCTTCCGTCGGTCGTGTGAAGATCAACGAACACGTCCGGATCCCAGGTGTTGAACATCGTTAGTGACGCGCGGGTCTCCGGAGCTTCTGCTTTTACGTAGTCCCGGTTGAGATCGAGATTCTGCGCATTCGGACGGACTCCCACCATCTCGGGCCCATTCTGTTCCGTGCGATTCACCGATTGCGGCGCAAATCGCTCGTTCCCATCGGCGTTGTAGATCGGCACGGCGATCAGCACGATGGAGTCGAGCACGTTCGGCTTGCTCGAAAAAGCGAGATCGCGAATCAGTGCCAGGAGCGCGTCCTTTCCCTCGACCTCGCCCGCGTGAATGTTGCCCTGGACGTACACAATCGGCCGTCCCAGCTGCTTTGCCTCGGATGCCGTGGAAACGAGCGGTCGTGAGGCGATGACATAGGGAATGTCTCTCTCTTCACTCGTCTTCCCGATCGATCCAAAAGACAGAGGGGCTCGGAGCGCCCGCAGCGAGTCGAGAAACTTTCTGACGTCCGCGTAATGAGACGTTTCGCGATATCGTGTCAGCTCGGGGCGAGTGCGGGGATAGTCCGCCGGAGTCAGCGGTCGCGGCGTTGGTGGCGCGCACGCGACGAGTCCAACCACTGCCGCCACCGCGACACACGACGAACGCACTTCGAAAGGCACTCCTCTCCTCACGAGCGCTCGTCGGGATAGAAGAGCTGCCTCCGTCGAGCCATCTCGAGCAGCAGGTCCGCTGGCTCGAAGCGTCCCGGAAAGCGGGCGTTCAGCTCCTCGAGCCGCTGAACGACGATCTGGATGCCGAGCGAATCCATGTAGCGGAATGGTCCGCCGCGAAATGGTGGGAAGCCGATCCCGAACACTGCTCCAACATCGCCATCACGCGCCGAGCGAATGATCCCATCGCTCAGGCACCGCGCGGCTTCGTTGAGCATCGCCAGTACGGTCCGCTGCTGAATCTGTACCGCCGGCATTTCCGGTGGACCTTTCGCCTCACCTCCGGAAGGAGGCGCAATAGATTTTACAATTGGAATGCTTCCCGGCGTGAGGAACAAACCGTACACGGAAGGATCGACCTCTCCCTTCTTCCCTTCCTTGTCATAGGTGAAGAAACCCTTCTTCGATTTTCGCCCGTAACGCCCCGCCGCAACAACCGCTTGAATCGATTTTGCCGGTTGCATCCGGTCCGGATACGCATCGGCCATGATTTTCCCCGCCTTGGTCGCGACATCAAGGCCGACTTCATCGATGAGCGTGATCGGGCCGACGGGAAATCCGAAATCGACAAGCGCCTTGTCGATTATGTCGACCGCGACACCCTGGTCGAGCATAATGGCGGCCTCATTGATGTACGGCGAGAGAATCCGGTTGGCATAGAACCCCGGTCCGTCGTTCACGACGATGACGGTCTTTCCCAGTCTCTTCCCGTAGGCGACTGCCGTCGCGGTCACCTGCGGATACGTCTCCGGTGTCGTGATCACCTCGAGAAGCGGCATCTTCTGCACAGGGGAGAAGAAGTGCATGCCGAGCACTCGGTCGGGACGGCTCGATGCCTGGGCGATGAGAGAAATCGGAATGGTAGATGTATTAGTGGCGAAGATCGCATTGGGGCTGATCGCGGCCTCCGTCTCGCGCAGAACCTGGTGCTTGATCGCGAGATCCTCGAACACCGCCTCGATCACGAGATCGACATTGCCGAATCCTGAATAGTCGACGGTGCCGCCTAGCAGCGCCATGTAGTCGCTGTACTGGATTTTGTTGATCTGCTTTTTGGTGAGCCGCTCCTTCAGAATATCACGCACCGCCGCGTAACCCTTCGCGACACGAGCGTGATCGGCGTCCTTGAGACGTACGAGACTCCCATGCTGCACTGCGATCGAAGCGATCCCCGCTCCCATGAATCCGGCGCCGATGATCGCGATCTTGTTGACGGGCAGCGGCTCGAACGCTGCGACCGGCAGGTTCGGGTGTTGTAAGGGCTCAACGCCAGGATCCTTCTTCAGCTCGTTCGTCGCGAAGAAGAGAAAGATCAGCTGTCGCGACACATCGGTCATCGCCATCTCCCCGAAGTGGCGGGACTCCTCGCGATACCCATGTGCAACGCCCTTCTCGTAACCGGCGGCGACAGCATCGATGGCGGCAATAAGAGCGGGATAATGTCCTCGCGATTTCGCGAGCGTCTGCTCGCGCGCTTTCCGAAGCACGATCGCGCGTCCCGCGGGATTCCCATCGATCAGCAGGCCCTTCATTCCTCCGGCGTGCCGCTCGCTCTTCTTTTTTCCTCCCGCGACCTCGCGCGCGCGCTGAATGGCAATGGTGCGAAGTATAGACGGGTGCACGAGCTCGTCGATCAAGCCGAGGTCGAGCGCTTTTTTCGCGCGGACCTGCTTGCCGGTAAGAATCATGTCCAGCGCACTGGTGAGCCCGATTCGGCGCGGCAATCGTTGCGTCCCGCCGCCGCCCGGAATCAATCCCAGCTGGACTTCCGGAAGACCGAGGATGGTCTTGGGATGGTCAGTCCCAATACGATAGCGACAGGCAAGCGCCGTTTCGAGTCCACCACCGAGGCACGCGCCATGTATCGCGGCGATTATCGGAACCCGAAGGTGTTCGATCGAATCGAGCAGCATCTGTCCATCCCTGCTCAACCGCTCCGCGTCAGCCGCCGTCTTGAGTTCGAGAAACTCTTCGATGTCGGCCCCGGCAATCCAGACGTCGGGCTTGCCACTGATGAACACCGCCGCCTGAACGGTCGCATCGCGCTCGAGCCTGTTCACGAGTGCGACGAATTCGTCCTTCACCGCGCGGTTCAGCTTGTTGACCGACTCGTTCGGAAGGTCGAACGTGATGATCGCGATGCCGTCGGTGACCTCGACCGAGAGCGCCGGTTTCCACCGTGTCCCGACCAATCCGCCAATCGTCACTTCCGAAGCCGAGCTCATCGTGTTCTCTCTACGACCATCGCGAAGCCCATACCGCCGGCGGTACATACGGTCATCAATCCGAATCGCCCGTCACGTCGCCGCAGCTCGTTCAGCAGCGTCGTTGTGATCCGCGCGCCGGTCGCCCCGAATGGATGCCCAATGGCGATGGAGCCGCCCATGACGTTGAGCTTCGCCCGATCCACCTCGCCCACCGGTTGCGAGAAGCCCGCTCTTTCAGCCCACCATTTCGATTCGAATCCCTTGAGATTCGACAACACCTGCGCGGCAAACGCCTCGTGCATCTCCACCAGGTCGATGTCGCTCAGCTGCAGGCCAGCCCGCTCCAGCGCCATCGGAATGGCATACGCCGGGCCAATCAGGAGCTGGCCGGCGGGGTCGACGGCGGCATACGCATACGAGCGGATAAACGCCTTCGGCGTCATGCCGAGCGCCTTGGCTCTGTCCGAGGACATCAGCAGCACGCTGGCCGCGCCGTCGGTCAGTGGGCTCGCATTGCCGGCGGTCACCGTGCCGTAGTGGCGG
>DASWBG010000177.1:0-9075 GCA_036390715.1 Gemmatimonadaceae bacterium | reverse complement strand
GAGATCCGCTGCAACACGCGTTGCCGCGGACGTTACGGTCGTGTTCGTCGTGAACGAGATCTGAACGGGATGCCTGTTGCCACCGGTCAGATCGCTTGAACAGCCTGCAAGAATGCTTAGAGCTGCAATGCCGGCAAGCGGCGTCGTGTATTGTATTAGACGTTTAGTCATTGAGGTCCTCCTCGGCGTTCGCCGCGAATGGGTGTCCTCGTCGGCTGCGTTGAAAGTACGTGAACCATACCTGGTGACGACCCACTCGCGGGTAGAAGAACGCGTGTTCGGGGCGAGTAACTTGTTGGGGACGGTGAAGGACGTGTTGGGAGAGACGAGAATTCGTGGCGCGGCGCCTGCGAGTGTGTTTTCCGGGTTTACTTTCTCATCGCCGCATCATCCTAGTTGACAGATTCCGCCGTCGGGGCCCAACGCGAAAGGGCGCGCGAGCTCGTACTGAGATTCGGTTGGAACGCCGCCGCATACCAGATCCTGAATCCGGGCATTGCGCTGTGGTTTTCGGATGGCGGAGACGCCGTCGTCGGGTTTGTGAGACACCGCGGTACGCTCGTGGTAGGAGGAGCCCCGGTGTGCGTCTTGAGCAGACTCGACGCGGTGGCGGCGGAATTCGTCGCTTATGCCCACGCGCACGGCAAGCGCGTCTGCTACTTCGGCGCAGGAGAGCGGCTGGACGACCGGTACGTCGATGATGCGGGGTGGTCGCGGGTGCTTCTTGGCGCGCAGCCTGTTTGGAATCCCCGCGACTGGCCGGCCATCGTGGGGAGGCGCCGATCGCTGCGCGCGCAATTCAATCGCGCGCGGAACAAGGGCGTGACCGTTACGGAGTGGCCGCCTGCAAAGGCGGAGAACCACGACGCGCTTCGCCAAGTTCTGTCGCAGTGGCTAAAGACGCGACGCCTACCCCCGCTGCACTTCCTGGTCGAACCTGAAACGCTGAGCGATTTGCGCGATCGCCGCGTGTTTGTCGCCGAGCGCGAAGGACGCGAAGTCGTCGCGTTCACGGTACTGTCTCCGGTACCCGAGCGTAATGGTTGGCTGGTCGAGCAAATAGTAAGAGGGTTCAACGCCCCGAACGGAACAGCGGAGCTACTGATTGACACCGCGATGCGCTCGATCGCCGTTTCAGGGTCAACCTACGCGACGCTCGGACTCTCGCCACTGTCTCAGCGCGCGGGACTCGTCCAGCCGCGGCAACCAGCCTGGCTCAGAGTCGCGCTTCGTTGGGTGAGGCTGTACGGCGCCAGGTTCTACAACTTTGGCGGCCTCGATGCGTTCAAGGCGAAGTTCAATCCAGAGGACTGGGAGCCGATTTATGCCATCGCCGAAGGCGCCAGCTTCCCTCCGCGAGCGCTCTACGCGATCGCGGGCGCATTCAGCGGGGGGGCTCCGGTCAGGCTCGTTCTGCGGGCACTGCTGCGCGAATGAAGGCCGCGAGCTTCGTTTCGTCGAGGTTGCCATTCGTTCGCAACCCGCTGCACGCATCGACCCCGAACGGCGCGACCTGAGTTATCGCTTTCGCGACATTTCCGGCGTTAAGCCCGCCCGCCAGAAAGATGGGAACAGCCACCGAGTCGCGAATCTTCCGGCTCAGACCCCAGTCGTGCACCCGGCCCGTGCCTCCCAGCTCCTTGGTCGAGAGAGATGGATTGCCGGAATCGAGAAGAATCGCATCGACAGTTGGCGCGACCGCGATCGCCAGCCTCAACGCGTCATCGTCCCTGACGTGAATCACCTGGACGATTGAAATCCCGGGGAGCGCATCGCGCAGACGCGCGTGAACGGCGGGCTCAACCTCGTCCACGAGCTGGAGCGTGGTCGTGCGGCAAAATCGTTGTTGCTCTATGATCAGCTCGGCCGTGGTTTCGCAGGTAAGGAGGAAAGTCGCGACACCCGGCGGCACAGTTCGCGCTATATCCCGGATGCGGGTCTCGGGAATGGGACCGGGCCCGCTCGGCATTCGCGACACCAAGCCGATGGCCGATGCTCCCAGTCGCACGGCGAGCGCGGCTTCCTCTTCGGAGGCAATGCAACAGACCTTAACTCTGGGTGCAACAGGGAACATAAGCGAGCCGTTGGTGGATACTATGTACGGTAATTGCATACAATTTGAACGTCGGGCCGCGCGCGTTCAGCGGCTCCGCACGTAACCAGAAACGCGCGAGGCGAATATGCTCACAAAAAAATCAAGGCTGCTTTTGGGCCTCACCGCGGCCGTGCCATTGTTGTTCGCCGCGTGCACGGACAACAACATTTTCAATCCGATGGCGGATGCCGCGGGCACCTACCAGCTAACGGTCTACGCGGGCCGGACAATTCCCGCAACCTTTACGATCCAGCCGGGTGATCCCACTTACGGATCATATGCCCCGAACGGCGGCACGCTTGCCGTGACTGGTGGCAATCTGGTTCTCAGTAGCAACGGAGCGTTTGTCGAGACCAACAACTACGTCATCACACCCAACGGGGGCGGAGCTCCGTCAAACGTACAGTTCCAAAGCAGCGGAACGTGGACGCTGAACGGCACTATCTTCTCCTTGAGCGATCCGTCCCGCGGCCGGCAGGTTTCCGGAACGCTGGAGGCAGACCTGAATAACAACCTGACCGTCAACTATACGGAAGACGACGGTACCGGGACATTCCAGTCGTACGAGTATAAACGCTAACTGATTCGGTTTTCACTCCCGGTGAAGAGGGCGTCCTCACGGGCGCTCTTTTCTTTCCCCGGAACCTGCCTGACAGGTCGACTGCTTCACTCGTTTCTTCAACAGAGTACCAATTTTGCTGGTGTTTCGCCCCCGACGGCGTATCTTGGGCAAGCAATGATGCCTGGGCAGTGCAACAATGTGCCGCGCCGCACCGTAAGACTTCAACAACTTCTCGAGGGCGGACACCATGGGAATACTGGCCTGGATCGTAGTTGGTCTCGTCGCAGGAGTTCTTGCATCACTAGTGATGGGTGGCACGGGGTACGGTATCATCGGTGATATTGTTATCGGCATCGTCGGTGCTTTCATCGGCGGCTGGCTGTTCAGTGCGCTCGGCATCTCGAGTCCCATGGGCGGAATGGGTGGGACGATTTTCGTCGCCTTTATCGGCGCCGTCGTGCTTCTCTTCGTCCTGCGGCTGATACGCGGATCTACGAGGAAGGTCCTCTAGAGCAGTCCATTCGGCGCGGCGGCGGCATTCGCCAGGCTAGTCCCGCCGCGCCGCACACGAGCCCACGCCGGGTCGTTGGCATTATTTTGCGCAGCGATCTGCTCGCGGCGCACGCCGCCAGACTATCAGCGGCGCACGACGCGAAGGTGGCTGCAAAGTGGCCATAAGGCCGCGGCGCGGAGGGAGCTTCGGATATTCCGGCACTCCGCTCGTGGACAAGCTCGGGATAAAACCGGGCGCCCGCCTGCAACTCGTCTCCCAGCCAGAGGATTTTGCGGGACTACTCGGCCCCCTTCCCAACGGGTCGCGGGTCGCGGTTCGAGGAGTGCTCGATTTCGCGATGTTGTTTGTCAAATCGCGCTCCGATCTTCGAAAGAGGTTCGCGGGACTTCGCGACAGGCTCGAGTCGAACGGAATGCTCTGGGTTGCATGGCCCAAAAAGACATCGCGCCTGCAAACGGATCTTACTGAGGGAATCGTGCGCGAGTTTGGGCTCGAATCGGGCCTTGTCGACGTGAAGGTCTGCGCCGTCGATGACACATGGTCGGGACTCAAGTTTGTCCGCAGGCTGAAGGACCGCTGATATCGCGCGCGACGGGCGTTGGAGATTAATTTCTCTCCGATGATCGAACTGATTGCGCGGCTGTCAGGTTGAAATCCGTGGACGCGCTCCTCGCGGACCTGGTCGACTACGCGGGTCTCTTTCCCCCCGCGAGCGAAGACATGGGCCCGGCCCTCGAGAACTACGCGACGTACTTCCAGAGCCCGGATCGCGCGGTTCTGGGCCGGTTCATCGTGCCGATGCTTCGACTGACGGAGCTGGAAGAGGCCGGCACGGACCTGATGCCGCGCGGACCGCGGTCGGAGCCGTGGCACCTCAGCGTACTGGTCGCGGGAGACGTGCGCTCAGCGACCGAAGAAATGCGGAAATTCAACAGCCGCCATTCTTCACGATCGGGGACTGGACGTGCCGTGATTGACGTAGCCGAGATGAAGGCGAGCACGACGGACGAGATTGGTCACCAACGACGGGATCTAGCGGCCTCCTTCATGGCGTATTTCGAAATTCCCATCTCCGGTGATGTCTCGCCGCTCGTGAAGAAGATCGCACAAGTCGGCGCGCGGGCGAAGGTCCGTACGGGTGGAGTAACGCCGGAGGCATTTCCGCCTGCCGAGGCGGTCGTCGATTTCATGGTTGCGTGCCAGCGCGAGGCCGTCCCGTTCAAGGCCACCGCCGGACTGCACCACGCTGTTCGTAGCGAGCATCGCCTGACTTACGAGCCGGAGAGTCCCAAGTGGATGATGTACGGGTTTCTCAATGTCTTCATTGCAGCGGCGATGCTTTACTCGGGTGAAACCGAAGAGACAGCGCTCGCGGTGCTCGAGGAGACCGACCCGTCGGCATTCAGGTTCGACGACGACGCAATTGAATGGCGCGGAAAGCGAATCACGACGCGGCAGATAATTGCCTCGCGCGCGGAGTTTGCGATTTCGTTCGGGTCGTGCTCTTTCCGCGAGCCTGTCGATGAGCTGGCTCACCTCGCCCGCGGCGTGGCGCCCGCCCAACAATGAATAGGACACACGATCCGGCGCTCACGTCGTGGATCGAATCGGCGAATTCGCCCGACACCGATTTTCCGATACAGAATCTTCCTTTCGGCGTGTTCTCGCGGAAAGGCGACTCGGAGCGTCGTGTCGGTGTGGCAATCGGCGACCAGATCGTTGACATCGGAGAATCTTTAAGCGCGAATCTGTGGAGTGGAAAGGCGCGCGATGTCGCGCGGTGGTGCGATCGACCAACGCTCAACGAGCTGATGCAGGCGTCGAAGGAACCGCTGTCCGAATTCCGTGCGCGCCTGAGCGAGCTGCTGGCGGGCACGCCCGGCGATGACAGCGTGATCAATCCGCTTCCACCCGGCGCGCTCGTCCCGATGTCGGAGGCAGTGATGTTTCCCGCGGCGCAGATCGGCAACTACACGGACTTCTACGCCTCGATCTACCATGCCACGAATGTCGGCAAGATGTTTCGTCCCGAGAGTCCGCTGCTTCCTAACTACAAGTACGTGCCGATCGGCTACCACGGCCGGGCCTCGTCGATCGTCATCAGCGGCGCTGACGTAACGAGACCAAGTGGCCAGACACTGGCGGCCGGCGCCAAGGTTCCGACCTTCGGACCGACCCAGATGCTCGATTACGAAGCGGAGGTCGGCTTTTTCGTGGGGCGGGGCAACGAGCGCGGAGATCCAATACCAATCGGAGAGGCGGAGGATCACATCTTCGGAATCTGCCTCGTCAACGACTGGTCGGCGCGCGACATCCAGTCATGGGAGTATCAGCCGCTCGGCCCGTTTCTGTCGAAGAGCTTCGCGACGACGATCTCGCCTTGGGTGGTGACCTGGGAAGCGCTGGAGCCTTATCGCGTGCCTTCGTTCTTCCGACCATCCGGCGATCCGCAGCCTCTGCCGTATCTCTCCTCGGAGAAGGACAGGAACGCCGGCGGCATCGATCTCAACATCGAGGTCTACATCAGATCGATGCTGATGCGTGAGGGGCGTCTGCGTCCTTCGCGTCTCAGCTTGGCCTCATTGGCCGACATGTATTGGACCGCGGCGCAAATGCTCACACACCATACGAGCAACGGCTGCAACCTCCAGCCCGGCGACCTTTTCGCGAGCGGCACCGTGTCGGGACCCGATCCGGGATCGCAGGGATCCATGCTCGAGCTGACGAAGCGCGGGGCTGAGCCGGTTGTGCTCCCGACGGGCGAGGAGCGGAAGTTCCTCCACGATGGCGACGAGATCATCCTGCGCGCCTACTTCCAGCGAGACGGCGCCGCCCGCATTGGGCTCGGAGAGTGTTCTGGCCTTATTGTCGCATCTCCACGGCGATAACACCCACAACAACCGATGTCGAAGTCAGGTAACGGGCGCGAGCCCCTTTATGTCGTTCGCAATTCCCCCATTCACGGGCGCGGCGTGTTCGCCGCGCGGTACATCCGGAAGGGAACGCGGATCGTTGAGTACAAGGGCGAGCGCATCAGCAACCGCGAAGCCGACCGCCGTTACGACGACAAGAGAATGAAACGGCACCACACCTTCCTGTTCACGCTGGACGCGAAGACGGTGATTGACGGCGCGATCTCAACGGGGGGTGGAGATGCGAGCTACATCAACCATTCGTGTGATCCGAACTGTGAGGCTGTGATCACAGGGAAGAAGATCTTTATCCATGCGCTGCGCGGGATATACCCGGGGACCGAGCTCGCGTACGACTATCAATACGAGCGAACCGGCAGAAACGATGCGAAACTCGAGAAGTTCTACTTGTGCAGGTGCGGGGCGGACAACTGTCGGGGGAGCATCATGAAGCCCGCCGAGCGGCGGTCGCGTGCATCGCAGCGTTCGCCGAACGGGCGAAGGTAGCGACCTCTGGATTCATCCGCGCACGGTGGTTATGGTGTTGTCGTCAAATCCTCATGGAGTATCCGGATGCGTTCAGTTTTAGGCGCGCTCGCCCTCACGCTCGGGCTCGCAACCTCGGCCAGGGCACAGACCGCCGTCCCTATGCAGTCGACGCCACTCGATCCCGCCAACCTCGATCGATCGGTCTCGGCTTGCACCGATTTCTACCAGTTCGCGAATGGGGGCTGGGTGAAGACCCATCCGGTGCCACCGGCATACTCGGTGTGGGGCAGTTTCGCTGAGCTGTCGGAGAACAACCAGAGCAACGTCTTGACGATCCTTCGCAACTCGGCCGCGAGCGGAAACCCTCAGGCGAGCGCGGATCTTCGCAAGCTCGCGACCTATTACACGTCGTGTATGGACTCGGCAGCCGCCGAGAAGGCGGGGGCGCAACCGATCTCGCCTGAGCTTGGTCGGGTTGCCGCGATTGGCAGTCGCTCGCAGCTCGAGTCAGAAATTGCGCGCCTCCATTCGATGGGTGTGCCATCGGTCTTCGGTTTCGGCGCACAGCAGGACGCGAAGAACAGCACTTCCGTGATCGCCGGCATCCGCCAGGGTGGCTTGTCGCTCCCGGATCGCGATTACTATCTGAACACAGAGAAACGCTACGCGGACATCCGCGCCAACTACACCGATCACGTCGCGCGGATGTTCCAACTGGTCGGTGAGACGGCCTCGGACGCATCAGCGGACGCGCA
Source organism: Gemmatimonadaceae bacterium (assembly GCA_036390715.1). Taxonomy (GTDB): domain Bacteria; phylum Gemmatimonadota; class Gemmatimonadetes; order Gemmatimonadales; family Gemmatimonadaceae; genus UBA4720. The sequence goes on along the minus strand of DASWBG010000177.1, from coordinate 1,748 downwards.
GCGAGTCCTGGCGATCGAGACTGCCCTCGCAAGGCCGGCAAAAACCCGCGTGGAGCTCCGCGATCCGAACGCCAATTATCACAAGATGACTACGGCGGAGCTCGCCCAACTTGCTCCGGGCTTCAGCTGGCCAGCCTACTTTACCGGCGAAGGACGAGCTGACATCACGACCATCAATGTTCAGAATCCGGTGTTTCTCAAGGCGGTTGACAGCCTGCTGACATCGGTTCCGCTCACTGACTGGAAGGCATACCTCCGCTGGAAGATCATTGACGCAGCCGCGCCGAGTCTCAGCTCGGCCTTCGTCAACGAAGATTTCCGGTTCGGCAGCACGCTCACCGGAACGAAGGAGCAGCTCCCGCGGGACAAGCGCTGCGGTCGCGCGACCGATGCGGGATTGAGAGATGCACTCGGGCAGGCGTACGTCGCCCAGTACTTCACCCCGACAGCGAAACAGCGCGCGCTCGATATGGTTCGCAACCTCGAGTCCGTGTTCCACGATCGACTTCGGACGCTCGGCTGGATGAGCGACACGACCAAGGCTCAGGCTGCGACGAAACTCGCGGCATTCACCAACAAGATCGGGTACCCGGACAAGTGGCGTGACTATTCGACGCTCACGATCAAACCCGGACCATTTCTCAATAATCAGCTCGCGGTACGCGAGTACGAGCGTCACCGTGAGCTGGCGAGAATCGGCCAGCCTCTCGATCGCACGGAATGGGGCATGACGCCGCCAACGGTCAATGCGTACTACAACCCGTCGATGAACGAGATCGTGTTCCCGGCCGGCATCATGCAGCCGCCGTTCTTCGATCCGAAGGCGGATGATGCGGTCAATTACGGCGGGATGGGAGCCGTCATCGGACACGAGATGACGCACGGCTTCGACGATCAGGGCGCGCAGTTCGACGCGCAGGGGAATCTGCGCAACTGGTGGAGCGCGTCCGATCTCGAGAAGTTCAAGCGAGGAACCGGGCTGGTGGCGTCACAGTTCGATTCCTACACGGTGCTGGACAGCGTTCACGTGAATGGGAAGCTCACGCTCGGCGAGAATCTGGCCGATCTCGGAGGACTCTCCATCTCGTACGCTGCTCTCGAGAAGGCGCTGGCCGCGAAGGGAAGGCCGCCCCTCATCGACGGCTTCACGCCCGAGCAGCGCTTCTTCCTGGCATGGGCGCAGATCTGGAGGCAAAACATCAACCCCGAGGCCCTGCGCGTGAGAATCAACACGGATCCTCACTCTCCGGGACAGTGGAGAACGAACGGCCCCCTCTCGAACATGCCCCAGTTCGCCGCCGCATTCGGCTGCAAGTCCGGGGATGCGATGGTGCGGCCGGATTCTGTCAGGCCGGTCATCTGGTAGCAAATAACTGACACCTTTGGAAGGAGAGGAAACCGAAAAGCGAGAAGAGCTAGGTTGGAGGTGCGAGGTACTGGGTTCGAGGTTGGAGGTAGAAGCGCGATGCTCAACGCGTTACCTCCTCCCTCACACCTAGTACCTCGCACCCCCTACCTTACTCTTCTCGCAGTTACGCTTTACCCGACGAGCGCCGCTCCGCATTTCGAGCAGTACTCCGCGTTCGCCTCGGGCCGAGGACCGCATGTCTCACACACCGGTGAATCTCCCGCGCGCATCGAAGCAACTGCCTGGCGGGTGTACCGCGCCTTGAGCGGCTCGTAGTCGGAGTCAGAGATCTTTCCGGTCTGGCGGTCAAACTCCAACTCGCGGAGTGCTTCGACCGCGG
>DASWBG010000176.1:0-2884 GCA_036390715.1 Gemmatimonadaceae bacterium | reverse complement strand
GCTTATCAGGCGTGCGCTCTAACCACCTGAGCTACAGGCCCCTCGCCACCCGCTAACCGCCTGTGGCGCAGAGTTTTGCAAGTTAGCCGGGCATTGGAGCACGGTCAATCGGCGGAGCTCGCCGATCGTGACAGAACAGTCACGCTGGTTTCACGATCGCGTCATGCCTGCTTATGAGTATTTAGAGCGGGTAAATCTCCCTCGGCAGTACAGACTCATTCCGCCGAACATCGAATGAATCAACATCAAAAGGGATTCACATTAATTGAAGTCGTGATGGTCGCTGCGGTGATCGGCACCCTCGCCGCCGTCGCCGTGCCGCGCTTTGCCGGCAGCAAGGACAAGGCATACGTCGCCGCGATGAAAGCCGACCTGCACACCATCGCACTCTACGAAGAGCAGTATGCCGCCGACAATCACGGCCAGTATTTCGGCGGCACGGCGACGGCCGACACTCCACTGAACGGATTCACGCCCTCAAAAGACGTTACCGTGACTTTGACCGCGTTCAACATCCTCGGCAGCCAACTCGCCGACTGGACCGCCACCGTGAAGCACGCGCAAACGTCGGAGAGCTGCGAAATGCGCGCTGGAGAGATCTCCTGCACAACTGGAAATGTGTTGACGACGGGCATATTTCCCCCGCTCTAAAGCATCGCCAGCAATCGGTTCCGACCCGTTGAACGACAAAATGCCCCGCAATCGCGGGGCATTTTTTTTATTCGCCGTTCAGAACCAGAACTGCGTTCAGTTTTCTTGACTTCGATTAGGACGAGAGCTGCACTCAGTCCTCGTACTTCCGCGGATGCGCGGGGTGCGGCTTCTCGATCTCTTCCGTGTCGAACTCGTCGTCCAGATCTATGAGGTCGTCGTCGAGATCATCGTCGAGATCGTCATCCTCTTCGTCGTCGAGATCATCGTCATCCAGGTCCGCGTCGTCGACGTCTTCCACTTCGTCGTCCCACTCGTCCTCGATGTCATCCTCATCATCGTCTTCCAGGTCGTCCTCGAGATCCTCGTCCTCGGGGTCATCCTCCGGGGCCTTCTTCGCCAGCCACGCCTCGGTTTCCCCCTCGTTCAGGAAACCGCCAGCGGACTCCAGCATGGCGCACATTGCCGTAACCTCTCCTGGTTGTTAGACCGAAGCGCGCTCGCGCTTCGCCTCGCGTGACAGCTTCTTGCGATCGTTCGAGTTGAGGAAGCGCTTCCGCAGTCGGATCGACTTCGGCGTAACCTCGATCAGCTCGTCTTCCTCGATATACTCCAGCGCACCTTCCAGCGTCAACTCCCGCGGCGGCTCGAGCTGAATGTTTTCATCGCTCGACTTCGACCGCATGTTGGTGAGCTTCTTCTCCCTGGTCGGATTTACATCCATGTCGCCAGGCCTCGAATTCTCGCCAACCAGCATACCCTCGTATACGGCGTCACCGGGGGCAACGAATAGGGTAGCTCTCTCTGCCAGATTTGCAAGCGCAAAAGCCACTATGACGCCACCCTCCATAGAGACAAGCGTGCCACGCATACGTCCGGCCAACGGACCCGCCCACGGCCCGTACTCGAGAAACCGATGGTGCATGATACCAGTACCGCGCGTGTCGGTGAGAAACTCCGACCGGTAGCCGAAAAGTCCGCGCGCGGGGATTTTGTAAAGAAGTCGTACCATTCCCTGCCCCGGGTTCTTCATCTCGAGCATCCCCGCGCGCCGCGGCCCGAGCTTCTCGATCACGACGCCGAGGAACTCCTCGGGCACGTCGATGGCCAGCTCTTCATATGGCTCGAGCCGCTCGCCCTGCGGACCTTCGCGGGTAATGACCCGCGGTCTGGAAACCTGAAACTCGTACCCCTCGCGGCGCATGGTCTCCATCAGAATCGTGAGGTGGAGCTCGCCACGGCCCGACACGGTCCACGTGTCAGTGGAATCGGTATCCTCCACTCTGAGAGCAACGTTCCGCTCCAGCTCCTTGAACAGCCGCTCCCGGATCTGGCGGGAGGTGACGAACTTCCCTTCCTTGCCGGCGAAGGGTGAGTTGTTGACCAGATAGTCCACCGAGATCGTCGGCTCCTCAACCGAAATCCCGGCCAGTCGCTCGGGATGCTCGAGGTCGGTCACTGTGAGACCAATCTCGACCCCTTCGAGTCCCGCGAGAGCCACGATCTCGCCGGCGGAGGCCTGGGGGACCTCGATGCGATCGAGTCCCTCGAACGTGAACAGCCGCGTCACGCGGGACTGCTCCGCCTTCTGCGAACTGTCGAGCGGCAATAGTGCAACCGGATCTCCAACATGAATGGTCCCCCGTTCGATGCGGCCGATTCCCAAACGCCCGAGATACGGTGAATGATCGATCGTCGAAATCAGCATCTGAAACGGACCGGCATCATCATGTGGCGGCGCGGGGACGTGCTCGATGATCGCGTCGAAGAGGGGCGAGAGATCGACAGGTGTGACTTCCATATCCATCGTCGCCACACCTTCGCGAGCCGATGCGTACACGACGGTCGCGTTGAGCTGCGCCTCGTTCGCCTCGAGCTCGATCAGCAGGTCGAGCACCTCGTCGTGGACGCGCATCGGATCAGAGCCCGGCCGATCGATCTTGTTGATCACGACAATCGGCGTGCGATTCAGCGCCAACGCCTTCCGGAGGACAAAGCGCGTCTGCGGCATCGGACCATCGAAAGCATCGACGACGAGCAGCACGCCATCCACCATGCGAAGGATGCGCTCCACCTCGCCACCAAAATCGGAGTGACCTGGTGTGTCGACGATGTTGATCTTCGTCCCCTTCCACCTGATGGAGGTGTTCTTCGCCAGGATGGTGATGCCGCGCTCGCGCTCGAGGGGATTCGAATCCATGACGCGCTCCATCACGACCTGGTTCTCCCGGAA
>DASWBG010000175.1:0-1742 GCA_036390715.1 Gemmatimonadaceae bacterium | reverse complement strand
CGCGCGCCCCTGATCCTTCGCGGTGTAGGCGAGCTCTTTTCCATCGGGCGAGAAAGCGTACGCTTCACTTCCGCCGAATGGGCCGGGAGGAACGTCGTACTTCACGCCGGCGGTCACGTCGCGCAAGCCCGTTCCATCGGGCGCCACTACGAAAAGGTGCGACCGGGTCTGAGGCGTCCACTGCGTCCAATGCCGGTAGAGCAGATTGTCGGCGATGTGCGCTTTGACTTTTCCGGTGTCGGCAGCTTTCGCGCGCTCGATGTTGCAGGCATCGCTGTCGCAATCGGGATAGACCCCTGTAACGAACGCGATGCGATCTCCGGTAGGCGCCCAAACAGCTCCGCTGGCGCCGCCGCTCACGTTCGTGATCTTGCGGGCATTTGCCCCGCTCGCGTCGGCGATCCAGAGCTGCCCGCTGGCGATGTAAGCGACTCGCTTGCCGTCCGGCGCCCAGCGCGCCTCGGCCGCACGGGTTCTAGCATCAGGCCACTGCGGGAGCACTACTCCAAACGATTCGCCACGTGATCCCGAGCTCACGCGTCCTATGCTGATGAGTTTGGTAATGGTGGTTCGGCCGTTCGCATTGACGTCCGTCGTCCGCACCGAGTACAGCACCGATCGCCCATCGGGAGAGACTTGAGGATCGCCGACATTTCTTACCGCCGCAAAATCCTCGAACGTCATGGGACGCTGGACGCGCCCCTGCGCGGAAACATCGACGGCAACGAGCCCCGCCGCCGCCAGCAGTAGTCCGGTTCTCATTTGTCTTGCTCGCTTGTAAGAGTTCTTACCGCGTTGGCGGCTGCGAAGCTCGCAATGTCGATCTCGATCTTGACCTCGCCAACGACGATCAAAATAGCTTCAAGGCCGCCTGGTTTTTGCCAGCACTACTTGGGAATTGGGATCTCGTTCCAGGTGGCCTGATCGAACGTGCCCGACGGGAAATTCTCGTTGATGCGAACGTCGGCGTACTGCTCGCGCCAGACAGGCTTCCCGTTCCGGATCACCAGAAACTCGGTCGGAACGTCGAACCCACCGATCTCCTTGTAGCCCAGGACGTGGATATCACTCAGCATGGTGCGGTCGCCGATTTTTGAGCTCTGGATGAACCGGACGAGCCGCAGGTTATCGCGATCGACCCACATTTGGTTCGAGGTGGTGTCGCCCGCCTTCGCTCCCACGACGTACACCGGTTGTCCTTCCCACTCCGCGTCGCGGATTATCTCCTGGTCGACGTGCAGCGTATCCAGCCCACGCATGATCGTCGCAACTGGTGCTACGTACACATCCGCGGTCAGAAGTAGGAGCGGATTGACCGACGGACGGAAGTCGACGCGAATGCCGTTGTCGAACGAAGCCACACGGTCATCGATCTGAACGAGTCCACTCTTCTGGGAGGCTGGAAGAAATGCGATGCGAAGCTTTCCCGGAATCTCGATATGCTCGTACCACTGGGACTTCTGTTCCTGCCCCGTCCTGGTGTACGCCGTGTTGTTCTGCAGAAAGCTCATCGTCTTTAGATACTTCCCGTCGTATCGGTCGTGCATGGCCTTGATGAGCCCCGAGCTGCTGGTCGCGTGCACAGTGGATATTGCAGCCCTGGACGCGGCCGGTTTCGTCGTCGGCGGCGAGGGAGCAGGCTCAGTAGTGGCGCCCGACTGGAAATACGAGCAGCCTGAAACCGCGAGTGCCGTGAGCAGAATACGTGCGCGCATCATTTAGTCCCCGAGTTCGTTGCGATA
>DASWBG010000174.1:0-5501 GCA_036390715.1 Gemmatimonadaceae bacterium | reverse complement strand
ATCCTGGGGTTGATTCTTACCCTCCAGAAGCACTTCCCCGCCGCCGAGAGAGTGCTGCGCGAAGCGCTGGCGCTCGCGCCCGAGTATGGAACGATGACGAAGGCGACGCTTGGATATTCACTCGCGGCAGCCGGCGATCCTGGCTACGCGAAACAGGTAGCCGCAGAGCTGGAGGAAAAGATGAAGACCGAGTACGTCTCTCCCGTCGAGCACGCAATCGTTCAGATCGCCCTCGGCGACAAGGAGAAGGCGCTCGATTGGACCGAGCGGGCGCTCGATGAGCGGCGCGGTTGGGCCGCCTACCTGCGCGTGCATCCGCTCGTCGATCCGCTGCGCTCCGAGCCGAGGTTCGATGCGCTCGTGAAGAAGATGAGTTTCGACGAGCCTGCCGGACTCGCCATAACAGGCAGTTGATGTACCGGCCGCTCGCCGATCTGGTACTCGTCGTTCACCTCACATTTGTCCTCTTCGTGGTACTGGGAGGATTGCTGGTGCTCAGGTGGCCGCGCGCAGCGTGGCTTCACATTCCCGCGGCGGTTTGGGGTGTTCTGATCGAGTACACGGGTTGGATCTGCCCGTTGACTCCGCTCGAGAATTCATTCAGAGCGCGTGGTGGTGAGGCGGGTTACACCGGCGGATTCATCGAGCACTACATTCAGCCCGCGCTGTATCCGGCAGGACTAACGCGCGGGACGCAGATCGTACTGGGAAGCCTCGTACTGCTTCTGAATCTCTTTGCGTACGGCATTCTGCTCGCGAGGGCGAAACGAGCATGAGATTTTACGAGAACGCTCCTTGTCGCAGTTTGCGCCGTCCATCGCCTGCTTGGGGCTTAGGGTCGCAACAAGAATCAGCGTCCTAGCCGGATCCTGCTGACCTCCTCGTAGCGCACCGGACCGCCGCCGAGCCGACTGCGATAGAGAACGAGCGAATCCACGATCATCCTGATGCCGAACCGCGGCTTGCTACCGAGCAGCGTAGCAACCGCCACTGGTGGGTCGATCCGGCTCAGCGTGAGGTGCGGCTTGAATGGCTTGCTCTCCGCCGCGAACCCGACGCTTCTGGCGGTTCCCTCTGCGATCGCGGCGAGCTGCATGAAGCGGTCAGCGCCATCGTCGATGCCCAACCACAGGATGCGAGCACGCCTCGGATTGGGAAATGCGCCGAGCTCATTGAAGCGAATGTTGAAGGGCAAGCCACACGCTGCGGCCCCGAGACGCTCGACGATCTGATCGCGAGCATCGGCTGAGGTCGAGCCGAGAAAACGCAGAGTGAAATGCCAGTTCCCTGGCGCGACAGCCTTGCCCGGCAGGTTCTTCGGAAGGGAGGTTGCGATCGCTCGACGCGCATCTTCAGTGAGCGGAACGCCTATGAAGAGCCGTTCAGATCGTGCGGGATCCACTTTCGTCCCGCGTGCAGTTGCGCTTCCCCTCGACACCGCTGGGCGCCGACGTCAGAGGATGTACCGCCTTAGATCTTCGTCGTCGGCGATCGTCTTGAGACGGCTCCGCACCAGCTCCTGATCGACGCGCACCGTCTTGGCGCCGCTCTCGGGCAGTCCGAACAGCACCTCTTCCAGCAGCGTCGTCATCACCGTGTGAAGTCTTCGGGCGCCGATATTCTCCATTCGGTCGTTCACGTGCGCGGCGATCTTCGCTATCTCGGCGATGCCGTCCGTGGTGAACTCGAGCTTCGCGCCCTCGGCTTCGACGAGCGCCGAGTATTGTTTGGTGAGCGCGTTCTCGGGCTCGGTCATGATGCGGACGAAATCCGCTTCCGTGAGAGACTGGAGCTCGACGCGGATCGGGAATCTTCCCTGCAGCTCCGGAATGAGGTCGCTCGGCTTGGCGACGTGGAACGCACCGGCTGCGATGAAGAGAACATGGTCTGTCTTCACAAGCCCGTGCTTGGTTTGCACGTTGGAGCCTTCGACGATTGGAAGGAGATCGCGTTGCACGCCCTCGCGTGAGACATCGGGTCCGCCCACGTGCGGGCCCCGCTGGCCGGCAATCTTGTCAATCTCATCGAGAAAGATGATCCCCATTGTCTGTACTCTATCGAGCGCATCGGCGGTCACGTCTTCCTTGTTGATAAGCTTCTCCAGCTCCTCGGTGAGCAGGATGCGTCGGGCCTCTGAGACCTTGACGGTTCTCTTCTTTTTTCGCTTGGGGAGCATGTCCTGGAGCATGTCGGAGAGATTGTCCATTCCTTCCGGCGCGCCCTGAGGGACCATCATGTCGAACATCACCGGCGCCTGCTGCGTCACTTCGATTTCGATTTCGCGCTCGTCCAGTTGTCCGTCCACCAGCAGCTGCTTGAGCTTCTCGCGCGTTCTCTTGTAGCGCACCTCGGACGCGTCGGTTTCGTGCGAGACCGACCCGGCTGGTGACACGACGAAGAGATGCGCCCCGCCGCCCGCGGCGGCCGTTGGACTGGGCGCCGATTGCTTGATGTCGGGCGGCGTCGGCAGAAGGAGATCGAGAAGCCGGTCCTCCACTTTCTGTTTTGCTATCTCCTGAACCTCCGTCTCACGCTCCCCGCGCACCATGTTGATCGCGCTCTCGACGAGGTCACGCACCATCGATTCGACATCACGGCCGACGTAACCCACCTCAGTGAACTTGGACGCTTCGACTTTCACGAACGGCGCGCCAGCGAGGCGCGCGAGCCTCCGCGCGATCTCGGTTTTCCCCACGCCCGTCGGTCCGACGAGGATGATGTTGTTGGGCGAGATCTCCTCGCGGATAGCATCCGGTGCGCGCTGCCTGCGCCAGCGGTTTCTCAGCGCGATCGCGACGGCCTTTTTTGCGTCGGCCTGACCGACGATGTAACGATCCAGCTCCTCGACGATTTGTCTCGGCGTGAGCCCGGCCAGGCGTTCCAGCGTCTGCTGCGTGCGCGGCGATGACATCAGCTGGCCTCGAGGACGGTGATGTTCGCGTTGGTGTAGACGCAGATCTCGGCCGCGATCTCGAGTCCTTTTTGCACGATCTCGCGCGCCGGGAAATCCGTATTCTCGACGAGCGCACGCGCCGCCGCAAGCGCGTACGAGCCTCCCGATCCGATCGCGAGAATGCCGTCGTCGGGTTCGATGATGTCACCAGTTCCCGAGATGATGAAGCTGTGCTCACGATCGGTGACCGCGAGCAACGCTTCGAGGCGCCGCAATACGCGATCGCTCCGCCAATCTTTCGCGAGCTCCACCGCCGCGCGCGGCAGGTTGCCCGGATGGCGCTCGAGCTTCTCCTCGAATTTCTCGAATAGCGTGAACGCATCCGCCGCGGCACCCGCGAATCCCGCGAGGAGTTTGCCGCCGTGAAGCGTGCGGACTTTCTGCGCGTTCGACTTCATTACGGTTTGACCAACCGTGACTTGGCCGTCGCCTCCGAGTGCGACCTTGCCGTCGCGGCGCACCGAGAGGATGGTGGTCGACCGCACACGCTCGAGCTCATTTCCCTTCATCGCTTCAAAATAACAGCGTTAGGGCGCGCTGGGCGCGTCTACGGGGGGCCTCCGACCGCGCCCCCTTCTTGCAATTCAAATGATCATGAAGCTGGAACAATTGCCTATCCTCCTCGGCATATTAGTCGCCCTCGGGGGACTCACGATCCTGCTCGATGCGTGGCAGGCGGGCGGCGTGTCCCCACTGCGAGAGCGACGTCGGCGCACCCGCGCGGTGCCGCACAAGGCCGGTCAATCGCTCGTCGCTCTTGGAACGCTTTGCATGGCAGCCGCGCTGATGGGGCGAGACACATGGAAGTGGGGTACGATCTCCGTGCTCGCCGGAATTCTGCTGCTCCTGATCGGCGTGTTCATGAACCGCGCGTACCTAAGGGAAGTCCTGTTGTTCCGCGGTGCGGCCCGGCGCGGCGTGGGTGAAACGCACTCCCGGTTGAACCAGACTCCTTCCAAGGGCACGCGGATTAGGTAGGGGGGAAAGCTCCCGGCGATCAGCTGCAAAGCTTTCAGCTCCCGCTTCAGTTTTGTGGATGCCAGCCCGCGTCGCGATCCGACAGCCGCGGCCCTACGTGCCCCCGTACCACTCGTAGCCCTGGTCGCTCCAGTATCCACCATTCATCTTCGGCATGAACACGATCTTTGTCAGGTACTTCGTGTTCTTGTAGCCGAGCTTCACGGGTGAGTAGACGCGCGCCGGTGCGCCGTGCGCCGGCTCCAACGGCTTTCCATCGAGACCGTAGGCGACGACCGTCTGCTTATGCATCGCGCTCTCGATGTCCCAGCTCTCGTGGTAGTTGTCGTCGAACGATTGAAAGTCGACGTAGCGCGCCTGGGGATCCACGCGCACGAGACGAGCCAGCTCCGTGAACGGAACCCCGGTCCAGGTTTCGACTGCCGTCCATCCTTCGACGCAGTAGTGATTGACACGATTCGAGACCTGCGGAAGCTTTTGCAGATCCTCGAGCGTAAGACGCACTGGGTTTCCCACGAGTCCGCTCACCTCGAGCGCCCACTTCCCGGCTACGCTCTCGTCCCACACCGGTACCGTCGGCGCGATGAAGTAGCTCGGCAGCTTGTTGCCGGCCTCGTGCGCGCCAGCCTGCACGACGTCCATAGACGTATGACGGAAAAGCTTCCGTTCCACGACGAGGTTCTTTCGCTCGGCATACTTCAGCAGCTTGTCCGCCGCTTTGGGCCCACGGGAGTTGCAGGCAGCGAGAAACGCAGCCGACACCAGGCCGCTTCCCCGAACGAGAAAGTCGCGACGGTCGATTCCGTTGATGGAAACGAAGTTGCGCCGATTCGTGTTCATGTCGCCTCCGGTGGAGGCGCCGCCGGCGTCGCTGGAGCGCGCTTCGGAAAGAGATGGTAGAAAGGCCGCGCGTTCCGCGCTTCGGGCGAGAATGACGGATCGTAGTTTCCCGTGATCATGGACGTCAGCGAGTACGGATCGACGGCGAACACCATGAAAACGTGAATGACGCTCAGGATGACGATCGCGAGCATCGCGATGAAGTGCCAGTAACGCGCCCACACGTACCCACCGAACATCGCGGTCAGCCACGAGAGCTGCACAGGTTTCCAGATTGCGATGCCGGTCACTACGGCCAGCGCTCCAAACGCCGGCAACAGGAAATACGCCGTCTTCTGCAGTGCGTTGTGCTTCCCCTGGTGCGGATGATCCTTGCGCTTGAACGCGTAGAACTTGACCATCTGCCAGCTATCGCGAATGTCACCCTTGCGGGGAACGAGATCGCGCCATTCGCCATGGAGATAGATGAAGGTGAGGTAGATGAGCCCGTTGACGACCAGCACCCACATCATCGCGAAGTGCCAGTGCCGCGCGCCCCCGAGCCAGCCGCCGAATGTCAGCCACGCCGGAATCGGCTTGTGCTCGAACGGATAGCAGCAGAACATCTCGCCCTTCCGCGCGAACGCTGGATATGCATTGAAGATGCGCAGCCCGCTGCCGACCATGATGACAATGGCGACGAAATTCACCCAGTGCGTGACGCGGACGATCCAGTGATGACGCTTTCTAT
>DASWBG010000173.1:0-7170 GCA_036390715.1 Gemmatimonadaceae bacterium | reverse complement strand
CACAACGACACCGTCGTGGAGCGAGGCGCGTTCAGCAACGTGCGCATCACGACCCCCGCGAAGGCGGATCTGGTCGCCTATCGCGATTACCTCGGCAGCAATCTCGAGATACTCGACGTCGCAAGTGGTAATGCGACGATCGTGCATCAGTACCGCGGATCATTTCAAGCGCCGAACTGGACCCGAGACGGCAAGGCGCTGATCTACTCACAGGAGGGTCGCCTCTACCGATTTGATCTCTCGTCGCGCACGGCCGAGGCGATCAACACCGGATTCGCGACGCGCAACAACAATGATCACGTCCTTTCGTTCGACGGGCGGATGCTGGCCATCAGCAACCATGCGGTGGAGGACAGCGGCGCATCGATCGTTTACACAGTGCCGACAACCGGTGGCACCCCGAAACGCGTAACCGCGAAGGGGCCCTCGTACCTGCACGGCTGGTCGCCCGATGGACGTTGGCTCGTGTACGTCGGCCAGCGAAATGGCGACTTCGACGTTTACAGGATTTCGGTCAACGGAGGCGACGAGATCCGTCTCACCTCCGCTCCGGGACTGGACGACGGACCGGAGTACACGCCAGACGGCAAGTACATCTACTTCAACTCCGTGCGCAGCGGACGGATGCAGATCTGGCGCATGCGGCCCGACGGGAGCGGGCAGCAACAAATCACGAACGACAGTTTCAATAACTGGTTTCCACACATCTCGCCGGACGGCAAATGGATCGTGTACATCTCCTTTCCACTGTCTGTTGCTGCGGACGATCATCCGTTCTACAAGCACGTGCAGCTGAAACTGATCCCCGTCGGTGGCGGACCGGCGCGAGTGATCGCTTATGTGTATGGAGGACAGGGAACGATCAACGTCCCGTCGTGGTCGCCGGATGGAAAGCGACTGGCATTCGTGAGCAACTCGTCGATGCCATGACGAGGGAATCGGCCGATGCCAGGTCATCCAGAAAACGATGACCTCCATCGACGTCGTGCTCGTGGGCGGCCGAGTGCTGGACCCGGAGACGAACCTCGACGCCATGCTCGCCGTGGGGATCAAAGATGGACGCATCGCGTCTGTAACCACCGAGGTGCCCGCGGCGCGCGACACCATCGATGTTACGGGACTCGTCGTCGCGCCGGGCTTCATCGAGCTCCACTCGCACGGTCAGGATTCGACTAGCTATCGGTACCTGGCGCACGACGGCGTGACCACCGCGCTCGAATTGGAGCTCGGCACCTATCCGGTCGCTCCGTGGTATGCCAAGCGAGAGGGAAAGTCACTGATCAACTTCGGTGTGTCCGCAAGTCATCCCGGCGCGCGCCGAGCGATGCTCGACGGTGACTCGACCGCCGAAGGCGTGGATGTCATCAGCGCCACTGGCGCGTTCGTCCGATCTCCTATCGAGCCCACGCGCCTTCCGGAGCTGGAGCATCTGCTCGACGAGGCGCTCAACGAGGGCGCGTTGGGCATCGGCATGGGCATCAACTATACGCCCGCCGCGACGCGGCTGGAGATCCTACGCACCTTCGGCGTCGCGGCGCGTCACCACGCGCCGGTGTTTGTGCATCTTCGTTCGGCGGGACTGCTCGAGAACGCGGGCGGTATCGCCGGCTTGCAGGAAGTGATTGCCGACGCCGCGGCGACCGGCGCTTCTGTGCACATCGCCCACGTGACGAGCATGGGACTCGGCGCCACGCCGGTACTGCTCGAGTTGATCGACGGCGCGCGGGCAAGTGGGCTCGACGTGACGACGGAGGCGTATCCCTACACGGCGGGCGCCACGATGCTCGAGAGCGCGATCTTCGATCCCGGGTTCCAGGAACAGCAGGGCATCGACTACAAGGACATTCTCTGGGCCGCAACTGGAGAGCGACTGACGGCGGAGAGCTTCGAGCGCTACCGCAAGCAAGGTGGACTCGTAATAGTCTTCTCGATCCCGGAGATTGCCGCGGACCAGGCGTACCGCGATCCGCATGTCATGGTGGCGAGCGACGGCTGGTTCCAACTTCAGAATGGTGTACCGATCGGCCACCCGCGGACCGCCGGGACGCACGCGCGCATCCTCGGGCGATTCGTGCGAGAGCGCGGGGTGATGACGCTGATGGACGCTGTGGGAAAAATGACGCTGCTCCCGGCGCGCCGGCTCGAGGACGTCGATCCGGACATGAAGCGCAAAGGGCGCCTGCAGGCGGGCGCCGATGCCGACATTGTGGTGTTCGATCCGGCGCGGGTGATCGATCGCGCCACATTCGAGCAGCCCGCGCAGTATTCGGACGGGATTGTCCACGTGTTAGTGAACGGGACTTTCGTTGTGCGCGGGTCGAATCTCGTGTCCGATGTTGCGCCAGGGAGACCTGTAAGAGGAGGTTAGGCGCCCGCCGACCACCCGCGGTCGCACCGCGATTTGCTCTGGACGGCCCGCGCCGCAGCTTCGAGCAGCACGCACGCGTAGCAGTTTAGAACCATCAATTTGGCTCGATACTGGCAAGCCAACGTTGTTGCGCAACGACGGCTGAACGCCAACCACCGGAGGATTGATGGTTCGAAAGATTGCCTACTGGGGCAGCACCGGGCTCGCTTGCTTGGCGCTGTTTGGTTCCCTGAGTTACCTCACCGGGAGTGAACAGGTAGTCGCCGGATTCGCCAAGGCCGGATACCCGCAGTACCTCCGAATAATTCTCGGAATTGCGAAGCCGGTGGCTGCCATCGTACTGCTGCTGCCTGGATTTGTTTTGTTGAAGGAATGGGCCTACGCGGGCGTAACGTTCGCTTTGGTAATGGCGACCATCTCCGCCTACATATCGGAGAGTCCCGGAAAATGGATCCTGCCGCTGGTGCTGCTGGCGCTTGTGGCCGTCTCCTACGTAACCAGACCTCCGAACCGCCGATTGATTGGCGGCAATCTGCCCTCTCAGACTTCGAGCAGCGCGTCCCCGGGTTAGGTCTTAGCTCGTATTTTAACCCGACTATGAAATCCCCCTCGTCGTCAAGGAAGAACGCCAAGCAGAACGGATTGAAGGTGCGCGCCTACTTTGCGTCGCTGCCACCCGATGGCAGGAGGCGCCTCAAGCAGCTGCGGGAGGCGATTCGCGTGGCAGCCCCCAAGGCCACGGAGGTTATCAGCTACGGAATTCCGGCCTTCAGACTCAACGGGCGAATACTCGTTTGGTATGCCGCCTGGAAAAACCACAGCAGCCTCTACCCGATAACCGGAGCCGTGAAGCGGGCGTTTGAGTCCGAGCTCGAGGGATACGGGACCTCGAAAGGAACCGTTCGATTTCCACTAGACAAGCCGCCGCCATCGGGTCTCGTAAAACGACTCGTGAAGGCGCGCGTCCGTGAGTTACCCCAGAAGAAGGGCAAGGCCAAATGAAGAAAAAATCAGGACGATCAGCGAAGAAATCAGCGAAGAAACCAGCGACCAGGCGGGCGCGACGTAAGACTTCGACCTCGTCGACAAGGAGTCATACGCCGACGCGTGGTCTCTATGGCTGGATCACGCACACTGAGCTCGCAAGCGCCGACCCGGCGGCAACGAAAGTTTGGTGCGCCAAGGTTCTGGGCTGGACGTTCAGACCGAGCGTTCCTATGCCCGGTGGCGTCGAGTATATGCTGTTTGCGTACTCTGATCAGGGCGGCGGGGGAATCAGGCCGACCAATCCGTCAGAGGCGCCAGGCAGCAGCTTCACCGTGCACGTCGCGGACACGCGAGCTTCGTTCGAAAAAGCGCTGCGTGAAGGAGCCGAAGTGATACAAGCGCCCACGCCGATCATGCCGGGTGTTACGATCGCGGTCGTACGCGCGCCTGGCGGAGTTCCGGTAGGCTTCTCGGGTCCGTAGCGACACAAGGAGCGGCCGATGCAAAATGCCCGATGCTGCAGACCACCAGCACCGGGCATTGATTTTTTTAGAGTCGGCTGCGTACCCGCTACGCACGCGCCGCGGCGGCAAGCTCGTTCGACTCCGCTGTCGTCGGATCGATTATCGTCGCCACCTCGAGCACCCGGTCAGCGGGGAATCCGCCGCGCTTGGCGTGCTCGCGGATGATGTCGGCGTTTGGGGCGATGTAGACACAGGTGATCTTGTCCTCGGTCACATAGCTCTGGACCCATTGGATACTGGGACCCAGTTGCTTCAATACGTCGCAGGAACGCTGCGCGATACCCTTCAGCTCGGCGGCGGGAATTGCCGCGGCATTCGGGATCTCGCGTTCGATCAGGTACTTGGGCATTGGCGTGCTCCGGTAAGGCGTGGAATGGCGCTAGTGCACCATGTTTGCAACGGCGGTGGTGTTCGCGCAAGTCACGTTTGGGTTCCAGCTGGCGAACATGCCGCTCGGGTTTTCCTTCCTCACCGAGCTGGGCGTTTAAGTTCCCGGCGCCGCTACCTAACGAACGCTGCAGCTGACAAGCACTTTTCGGATGCGGCCTCGCCGCGATAGTGGTAGTGTGCTTGCAGGTGAACTGAGGCGTTAGGCGCGCAACAGGAGGTTCTTATGCTAGGTTGGGCAATCTTAGCCGCCATCGTCCTGCGCATCGTGATTCCGCGATGGCAGAGGCAGCCCCCGAATCGCGCAGCTGCGATTGCTGTAGGAGTACGGGGCGTCCAGCCGTCGGGCCCGAACGGGGTATGGACAAGAGGAGATCGCCTACGCGCAGCAGGTTTCTCGGGGACGGTAGCGCTTGGACTTGCTGCACTAACATGGCTTGGCGGCTTCGCAAGTGGGAGAACCTCGAACGGATCCACTGTCAACCTCATTGCGACTGGCGCTCTTTTCCTCGGGGCGTTCGGACTTCTGATGGCTGTCCTAGTGCTCCTCGGTCATCTCATAAGAGCACCTTTCGCGCAACACGGGACCTCTGAGCCGGCGCCTAACGAGGAGTTGTAGCTGACGGCGCACAACGGAGTCTGCTGGCTCGCTGCGCTCGCCTGCCGCATTGTTATGAACCGCCGCAGCCAAACTCCGACGCGTTAGACGCCAACACACATCCAGGAGCACGCGATCAGTGTCGGCTCTTCCTCGCCGGCCCAGCATTCCGCGAAGAATGCGGCAACGCCAGCCCCGTGTTGACCTGGCTCAATCTGCACAGCAAAGGTGAGGTCGATGATCTGCACCGCGCTTGGCGTTCAACCAAAGCCATTCTGCTGTCCGACCCTGAATCGAAGCCATGGGGGCTACACGAATTCACCGCAGCGGATCCGGACGGGAACCGCTTCCGCGTGTTCTATGACTTCGCGACGCCAGAGCGCGAACGCGCCAGGTCCACGGCTCCCAGCATCACACCGCCCGGCGTCTAACGAGCGCTGAAGCTGAGGCGCCCGCGTCCTTCATCACAATCCACGCGCTGGGGCTTCTCGATCGCGTGCGTCCCGCACGTTTCGGCTGGCAAGGTCAAGTGGCATCGAACGCTGAAGTCGGCTCGTTTGGACCGCTCACGTCTGGATGAGCAACATCCTCAGTGCCGCGGACTGGAGCCAAGCGCCGATGTGAGTCGCCCCTTCAAAGCAGTCGCCGCTTCTGATGGTCGGCGAGTTCGGCCTCGGCGCTACTCCCACGGTTGTCGGGCAATTCTCGCATTCCCGCTCGCCTGGCCAAAGCGAGCGAACCAGAGGCGCAGATCGCGCCAGCAACGGCGAACGTCGGAGCGATCGCCAACACGTCTGCGAAGCCAAGGGACGCGACCCTGGTGAAGATCGCCGATAGCAGAAAGCCGCCCACAGCACCCCACGCCGCGAAGCGCGGAAGCGTCATCTGCTCAAACCCGCGACGGCCCTCGGTAAGCATCAGGAGTCCGGAGAATATGACCCCCGCCATAAAGCCGAGCACACCGAAGATGATAGGGAAAGGAGCGTCGGTATTGAAGCCGAATAACCAACGCGGCACGAGGCCAGCAGCACCCCATGCGGCAGCCCAGGTGAAGCCCATCCCGATTGCTCCGCGAATCCGTCGCATCCACCTCCCCATGATCGCCTCCGACCCAAGCGCCGCGCACCAACTCAGCCTCTGCGTTCAGTAAAGCGCCAAGTACTTTGTGTTGCAAAGTATCAGTCGGTGGGACGAGATTCAAGAGCGCTCGCCGCCGGTCTGACGACGCTACGTTCTTTGAACCCGACAACTTACGGCTTTCTCGAAGCTCGTGTCGATTTTGTCCGGTCTCGTTCGACGTGTTCGTGAGGCCGCGAACTGCGCGTCAATTCGACACGACCTAATTCAGGAGAGAACAATGCGTTTCATAGTCATGGCCATGGCAACGAAGGAATCGGAGGCGGCCCCTCCGCCGAAGCCCGAAGCGTTTGTCGCGATGCAGAAGTACAACGAAAAGGCCGTGAAGGCGGGCGTCCTCCTCGCCGCCGAGGGGCTCAGCCCGACCTCGAAGGGTGCGCGCGTGAAGTTCAACGGCGACAAGCGCATCGTCATCGACGGTCCGTTCACCGAGACGAAAGAGCTCGTTGCGGGCTTCATGATCATCAAGGTCAACTCGCTGGCAGAAGCGATCGAGTGGGTGAAGCGCGCTCCGAACGTCTCTCCGAACGGCAAGGGGGAGGTCGAGATCCGCAAGCTCATGGACATCGAGGATTTCGGTGAAGGGTTCACGCCGAACGAAGAAATTGCGAAAGTGAAGTTCCAATGAGAAAGCTCAAAATCATCGAACACATCTCGCTGGACGGCGTGATCCAGCATTCCGCCGATGACAACGATTTTCCCTACGGCGACTGGACCGCGCCCTATAGGACCCCTGCCGGCCGGGATGCAGTGCTCGCTGCGCAAGGCGAGCGCTTCGATCTGCTGCTTGGCCGTCGCACCTACGATATCTGGTCCGGCTATTGGCCAAAGGCGCCGAGCAGCCCAATGGCGGACGGCCTCAACGCGGCAACGAAATACGTCGCTACCCACCGTCCGGAAAGTCTTGAATGGGGCCCGTTCGAGGGCCTTGGACCGGACATCGTCGAAGGCATTCGCCGCATCAAGTCGCAGGACGGCCCGGACCTTATCCTCTGGGGTAGCTCCACGCTGACATCGATGCTGCTCGAGCATGGGCTCGCGGATGAAGTCGTGCTGGCCGCCTATCCAGTCCTGTTGGGCACGGGGAAGCGCTTCTTTGCTGACGGAACTCCGCCACGCTCGTTCGAGCTCGTCAACACGAAAGCATTTCCGTCCGGCATCATCTTCAC
>DASWBG010000172.1:0-3112 GCA_036390715.1 Gemmatimonadaceae bacterium | reverse complement strand
GAACCAGGGGCTACGGATATCTCGAATTCGCCAATCGCGATGCGGGGCTGGCGGTGATTGCCGGTCTCCACGGGAAGGACATCGACGGGCAGATTCTGAACGCCACCGAAGCCAATGCGCCGAGAGGCCTGCGTCGAACCTGATGGACTAGGCCGCGGCTCGTCCCGAGGCGTGTGGATTCTCGAGGCAGTCCGTCACGGTCGTCAGAACGTTGTCGAGATCGAACGGTTTGGCGATCACTCCGCAGACGCGTTTCTCGAGGACATCGGCACGCACCTGGCGGATGTTGCATGCACTGAGGACGATCACCGGAATCCGCAGTAGTGCGGGGTCGGACGTTCGCTCGCGCAGAACTTCCCAACCGGACATTTCAGGCATTACAAGATCCATGAGCACCAGGTCGGGATGGCCGCCATGCATTTCCGCAAGCGCTTCCCGCCCGTTGCGCGCCTGTAGCGTCCGATAGCCGTTGTGCCGCAGCGCCGAAACCAGTAAGAGTCGAATACTTGAATCATCATCGACCACGAGGACGCAATGCTGAGCGAGCGACTCCATTTCCTTCTCTCTCTTCCTGGAGACAGCCGCGTCTGATGCGCCGAGCGGCTGAAGGCAGGCGATCACGAAGCACGCCGCTATCGTGCCAGCCCATTCGCAGGCACCGTGGAAGCTGACCGCCGCGACAGAGCTCAGTCGTGAAGGATCACGTTCAGCAGCGAGCTGTGAACTTCCAGTCCGCCGTTGTACTGGATGAACCCGAGCTTTCGAAAACGGTTCATGAAGAAGTTCACGCGCGATCGCGTCGTCCCGATCATCTCTGCCAGAACTTCCTGACTGATCTTCGGGATTACGTTCTCCGGCTTCCCTTCCTTCCCGAAGTGGGCGAGCAGCAGGAGAACGCGGGCCAGCCGCTTCTCGCTGGAATTGAAAAGCTGGTCGACGAGGTCAGCCTGGATGCGAACGTTGCGATCGAGCAGGAAAGACACGAAGACGTCCGCAAAGGCGCGCTCCTCGTGCACCACTCTGACCATCTCATGCCGTTCGATGCTCATCAGAGTGCATCGCGTCAGCGCCGTAGCCGTCACCATGCGGACGCGCTCCGCTACAGCGATGCATGACTCTCCGACGAAATTTCCGGCCTCCAGGAGCGCGACGGCGGCCTCTTTCCCGCGCGGAGAAACGACCGTGAGCTTGACGGTCCCTTTCTTGATGTAGAACACGCTGTCGGCCGCGTCGCCCTGCGAGAAAAGAACCTGATTCTTCTTCAGATCGATCAGCGTTCTGCCCACACCCGCTTGCTCGAGGAAGGCCTCCGGATCAAACGCCGCAATCTCTCGACTTCGCGAACCGCTTCTCGTTCCGGTTCTGGTTCCGGTTCCGGTGGCGCCCATCTCTCTACGATAGCACCGGGACACTCGCCGGATCGAGTCGCGCCTGTCTCATTCTGAACAGATTACCGGCCTCTTCTCTGGGTAGGATCCGCAGGTCGAGGGCGTCCACCCCCGGCAGTGAGGTACAAGTGATGATCCGGTCAACTACGAACGCAGAACCATTCAACGGCTCCGATGACATGGTCGCCGTCAAGGCCGCGTTTGACGAGAGCGCGACAGCCGGTTTCGAAGTCATCCTCACCACTCGAGCCACCAATGGCTCGGTATCGAGCACGACGATCGTCGTTCCACCGGCCGGTGGCCTGGCCGGGCTGGAAGACCCACCTGTCCCGTTTTGAACAGTTTGCGAACCTGAACACCGCTATGGTCGCGTGAGAGGTGATAAGGTGAGCGCACTTGAAATGGCAACGGTCGGGCCGGCGAATTACCTCGACGACATCCTGGACATGTTGGGGCGACACAGAGTCGAGTTCGTTTTGACGCTGGGTGCCGCTGTCCTGGCCGCGGCGGCTCTCGCGGCGGGAACTTCGTTGCACTTGCTTTCCATTCTGCTGCCGGCAATCGCCGCGTCGCTTCTCTTCGAAATGGGCGCAGCAGCGTGGCGCGTGTATCGGAGGCAACGGATTTCGATCGCGACCACCCGGTCGCTCCTCGATTTGAATGCGGCCGATCTCGCTGGGCTGGAGCAACGTCTTCTCACCCGTTATCGCAACCGCGAAAGGCGCCTCGAGGACGGACACGCGGCACGCGTCACACGGCTCACCGGTGACATCGCCGCACTTCAAGGCGCGGCCGGGCGGGAGAGCGTTCGATGACCAGCCAGAAATCGGTTCCTGGGGCGGAAAAGAGGGCCGCCAGGACCACGCTATCGCTCGAACAGCTGATCGACGCGCATCGGCCGCTGCTTACTTTGGGGATGGCGCGTATGATGCGCGGCGACGGCACGCCCGGCAGCTCTTTGCAGCACGAATTCCGCTTCTTCCAGGCTCTTCACAGAGATCCCGTCCGGATGTCGGCTCGGAGTTGGAAGGCCGCGCTTCTCCGGTCGCGCATTCTCCGCGGTCACCGAATCAGGGTCAACCGCGCGCAGTGAGTCTTTCCGCACTGCCCATCAAGGAGGTTTCACATGTCGAGAAATTCGCCACAAGGTCGTCGCCAGGCATCCACGCACTACCATGACGCGGCACGGCAACATCAGGACGCGGCACGCTTCGCAAAGCGTCTAGCCACGAAAGAGGAGCGCCGCGCGCAAACAACGCCGCCGGGCTCGAGCAACAGCCGGCGCACCACGAAGACCAAGCGCTAGGTTCCCTAAGGGACTGCCTACCGCCGTTGTGCGCGCGGCCCGGCCATCAGTTTCGCGCGTAGAAAATGGCGCATCGCAAACAACGTGACGATGGCGCCGATCACCGCGGCGATCGCGCTGATCACTGTCCCGGGCATCTCGGGAATCACGGCGCGATATAGAACCACCGTGATCCATGCTCCGATCGCGCCGGCGATCAGGTCGACCGCGACGCCCTGACGGCTGCCGGTCACGAACTGCCCGACGATCAGGCCGGTCAGCGCGCCGATCAATCCGATGAATACATACGACATGCAGACCTCCCTTTTGAAATCATTCGCGCTGTCAACCGCGCTAAGAGGAAGGATTCAGAGGATCTGACTTAGCTCAGACGAACTGAAGAACGAGGAAGATTCCTCGATGGATCAAAACGATACGC
>DASWBG010000171.1:0-3234 GCA_036390715.1 Gemmatimonadaceae bacterium | reverse complement strand
CAGGAATACAATGCGTGGGGAGGCGAGGGCGGCAATCCGCCTGAGCACGAGACCAATCTCTACTTCACCCGCCTCCTCGAGGGGCCGATGGATTTCACGCCGGGCATCTTCGATCTGCTGATCGAGCGGGGCACTGGGCGTCCGCGCCGCATCGAGGAGTCGCACCCGAGGACGACGCTCGCCAAACAGCTCGCACTTTACGTCGTGATCTACTCGCCGCTGCAGATGGCGGCGGATCTCCCCGAGAATTACGTGGGCAAGCCGGCGTTTCAGTTCATTCGCGATGTGGCGGTCGATTGGGAGACGAGCAAGACTATCGACGGAATGATCGGCGACTACGTGATCGTCGCCCGCAAGGCGAAGAACAGTGACGACTGGTTCCTCGGCGCCATCACCGACGAAGAGGGCCGCACCTTCAGCGTTCCGCTCAACTTCCTGCCGTCGGGCCGGAAATACACAGCCGAGATCTACGCCGATGGCCCGGGCGCGAACTGGGCAACTAACCCGTTGCCGGTCACCATCTCGAAGCGGACGGTGGATTCGGGCACGAGCCTTAGCGTCGTGATGGCGCCGGGGGGCGGGCAGGCCATTCGCTTTACGCCCGCAAAGTAGCGAGTGCGTAAATGGATAGTCGCGGCTGTGTGCGGATTGAGCGCATGCAGCCGCGAGCCGCATTCACCAGCGCTGTTCGAGCTGCTTAAGCCCGAAGCGACCGGCGTCACGTTCGCCAACAACCTGCCCGAGAAGCCGGACTTCAACATCCTCAACTACCTCTACTACTACAACGGTGGAGGCGTCGCGGTCGGCGACATCGACGGCGACGGGCTTCCCGATCTCTACTTCATCTCCAACCTCGGCCCAAACAAGCTGTATCGGAACAAGGGGAATTATCAGTTCGAGGACATCACCGACAAAGCGGGTATCGCTGATTCGATTGGCTGGAAGACCGGCGTCACCATGGCCGACGTCAACGGAGATGGCAAAATCGACATCTACGTTTCGGGTGCGGACTACCTCGGGCTGCACGGACGCAACGTCCTCTACATCAACAACGGGGACGGGACGTTCACCGATCGCACGAAGGAGTACGGGCTCGATCACGTCGGCTACAACACGCAGGCGCTGTTCTTCGACTACGACGGAGACGGCGATCTGGACATGTATCTCCTGGATCACTCGACGCATGCCGAGCGCGCGATCGAGTCGCAGCCACAGCGTAGCGGGAATAGCCCGCACACCGGCGACCGTTTGTTCAGGAACGACGGGGGCCACTTTACCGATGTCACCGATGCCGCGGGGCTGCACGACGGGATCGACGGCTACGGCCTCGGAGTCGTAGCGAGCGACTTTAACAACGATGGTTGCCCCGACATCTACGTCGCCAACGATTTTCAGGGCGACGACTACCTGTACATCAACAACTGCAACGGGACCTTCACCGAGTCGATCGCGAAGGCGATGGGGCACACGAGCAGATTCTCGATGGGCGTCGACGCCGCCGACTTCAACAACGACGGCCGCACCGATATCCTGTCGCTCGATATGCTTCCCGAGCGCGAGGACATCCTCAAGACATCCGCGAGCACCGAGAGCTTCAACCTTTATACCCTGAGGCTCGCGGCAGGCTACCATCCACAGTACGAGCGTAACGCGCTTCAGCTCAACCGCGGCAAGGGAAAGTTCAGCGAGATCGGCTACCTGGCGGGTGTGTTCGCCACCGACTGGAGCTGGGCGGCGCTCTTCGCAGACCTCGACAACGATGGCCGAAAGGATCTGTTCGTGACCAACGGCATCTACCACCGGCCGAACGACATGGACTATATCAGCTTCGTCAGCAACGAAGCGGTGCAGGCCACGCTGCACGACACCATAACCAAGGGGAATCTCCGGCTGCTGCAGATGATGCCTCAGGTCCCGATTGCCAACTACGCTTTTCAGAACCAGGGCGATCTCACGTTCAGGAACATGGCCGAGGCGTGGGGGCTGGCGCAGCCCGGATTCTCGAATGGCGCGGCCTATGTGGATCTGAATAACAGCGGCAACCTCGACCTGGTAGTGAACAACATCAACGCTCCAGCGTCGATTTACCGAAGCCACGCGCGCGAGATCAACAAGAATCATTATCTGACCGTGCAGCTCCGTGGCTCCGGTGCGAACACTGCCGGGATCGGCGCGAAGGTCGAGATAACACATAGAAGTGAAAAGCAGATGGTGGAGCAGATGCCGACGCGTGGCTTTCTTTCATCCGTCGATCCGCGTCTCCACTTCGGACTAGGCGCATCCAGCAGGATCGATTCTCTCACCGTCAGATGGCCGGATCGTCGCTTCCAGACGCTCACGAATCTGGAGGGCGACAGGATCCTGACACTCTCGCAGAAAGACGCTACTGGATCATACCGGTACCAGAAACCGATCGCGCCGGCACCGCCCACGCGCGGACAGCCGGTGGCTTTGCCAATGTTCACCGATGTCACGGCGAAGAGTGGTGTCGATTTCAAGCACGAGGAAGACACTTTCTACGACTACAATCGCGAGCCGCTGATGCCGCACCTGTTGTCGACCGAAGGACCGCGGCTGGCTGTGGCGGATGTCAACGGCGATGGGCTGGACGACTTCTATGTCGGCGGCGCAAAGTGGCAGGCGGGTAAGCTCTTCATCCAGCAGCGCGACGGAACTTTCCGCGCGAGTAATCAGCCCGCGTTTGCCGCTGACAGTCTGTCGGAGGACATTGGCGCCAGCTTCTTCGACGCGAATGGAGATGGGCATCCCGACCTGCTTGTCGTGAGCGGCGGGAACGAATTCTGGGGTCAGCAGGACGCTCTGCGCCCTCGCCTTTACTTGAATGACGGCCACGGAAACTTCGCGCGCGCGCGTGGCGCGCTTCCCGACATCTTCGAGAACGGCTCCTGTGTGGCTGTTGGTGATTTCAACGGCGATGGCTACCCGGATCTTTTTCTCGGAAGCCGAGTGGTGTCGAGGAGTTACGGGCTCATACCGAAGAGTCATCTGCTGCAGAACGACGGCAGCGGCCACTTCACCGACGTGACTCTCGAAAAAGCTCCCGAGCTGTCAGAACCGGGAATGGTGTCGTCGGCGACGTGGATCGACTACGACCACGATGGAAAACTCGATCTCGTCGTTGTCGGGGAGTGGATGCCGGTGCGCGTTTTCCACAACGAGAATGGCAAGCTCGTCGACCGGACGAAGGAGGCGGGACTATCAGGAACGAATGGG
>DASWBG010000170.1:0-16091 GCA_036390715.1 Gemmatimonadaceae bacterium | reverse complement strand
GAGGATTTCGATAGGGCCGCCTACGTTCGTGAAGTCGCCGCGCTGATCGCCAAGCACGCCAACCAGACAGTCGAGGAAACGCCCGCCGGAGTGATGCTGTACGAGATCATCACGATCGCCTACCGCTCGGGCCTCAAGCTTCCCGGGGAGCTGACGCTGCTGGCAAAAGCGCTATTCAATCTCGATGCCGTCGCGCGCTCTCTCGATCCGAACTTCAACCCGAGCCAGTCAATCCGCGAATACACGGCGGAAATCGCCAACAAGAGAGCGCAGCGCGACCTGTCGCCGCGGCGGATTTTTCAGATCGCAGCGGAGACCTCGGACCTTGTGCGCGCGCTGCCGCACCGGATAGACGTGATTACGCAGAAGCTCGTAGCGAATGATTTCGCGGTTCGCGTCGAGGCGCCGCAGCTCGGCTCGCTGCTACTCGGCCTCGAGAAAGTCGCCAACCGCATCTTCACAGGCCTCGTGCTCGGGGGACTGCTCGTCTCGAGCGGACTATTGATGGCGTATCAGCGAAGCCTCGGGATGATCGGCTTCCTGCTAGCCGGGATCGTCGGCCTCTGGATGATCGGGACGATTCTCATTCAGGACCGGCGAAGCCGCAAGCGGAAGGGAAAGAGCTAGAGACGACCTACTACACTGGCAACATATTCGTCGACGCGCTCGCGCATCACTGCATTGCTGATGTTGGGAACTCCACTCGCCCGCCAGCCTTCATACATCGAAGGCGGCCCTGGGAGAAGCTCGACGACCGACATCAAGTCCCAGTAAGGATCGTACTGGAATTCGGATCCTGCCTCCGCAACGTAGGCCGCTAGAAACTCGTCCGCGACCGAGACGCCGTGGAGATTCGCCAGATTGTGTCGGCACCACGCGACGTCGATTCCAGCCGGTCCTCGGCAGCCATTCACCCAATCGACGACGCCGCTGACACGACCGTCTTGCCAGAGGACATTGCTGGGATGATAGTCGCGGTGCACGAAGCATTCGGAGTACGAGCGAGGCGGACCCTCGACGACTTCGATCGCTTTCCCCCACGCGGCCTGTTGCTTCGACCAACGGGGAAGGATGAGCGCCGCTCCTTCGTTGTATCGACGGTACTTCCATCGAAACCCGGCAGCATCGACGCGATGAATTCGCGCTGCTGTCTCAGCGAGGCCGCGGAGCCACTGCTTCCGGTCAGACGGCTCGAGAACCACGCTGCCCTCGAGTCTCGAAACCAGCGTCGCCGGTACGCCGCAGTGGTCTCCATCAGCGTCCAACGCAATAAGGTCGGGTGCGGGTAAGCCCGCTCGCGTTGCGTGTTGGAGACTCATTCCTTCTCGAACGGCGACGTCAGGCTCCGCCTTTACCCATTTCTCATTCACGAAACGGCGAAGAACCAGACTGCGCTTGCCCATCGCACCCTCGACTTCGACAGCGTGAAGTAGCGAGGATGTCGCTCCGGGCAGGACGCGAACCGAGATTACACGCGCCCTAGTCGCGCCCTCTATCCAGCGCCGCGAATTCTCGGAAAGCAAGCTACGCCCAACGGAGTACGATCTTTCCGAACGTCGCGTTGGATTTCATCAGCTCGTGGGCGGCGCGAATCTCGTCGAAGGAAAAAACACGATCGACGATCGGCTTGAGCCGGCCGGCGTCGAATAGAGGCACAACGCGCTCGGAGAAATCACGCGCCAGCGCAATTTTTTCTTCCAGACCCCTGCCGCGCAGTGTTGTCCCGACAACAGTGAGCCGCTTTACGAGCAAAGTAGCCATGTTCAATGGCGTCGTCGCGCCAGCGGTGAGACCGACCACGACGATCCGGCCACGCACCGCCAGCAGTCGGAGATTTCCCTCGAAGTAACTGCCTCCCACCAGATCTACTACCGCATGCACTCGCTCGGCGCCGATCGCCGCTTCAACCTGCGTGACCCAATCGCCACGCGACGCATCGATCGCGATATCGAGACCGAGCTTCTTTGCCTGCTCCAGCTTCTCAAGGGAGCGCGCGGTCCCAACCACTCTCGCCCCCGCTACGCGCGCGAGCTGCAAAGCAGCCGTTCCAACCCCACCCCCCACAGCGTGAATGAGCACCGTTTCGCCAACGCGTAGCGCCAGTCGAGTGAAGAGGGCGTCGTACGCAGTCAGAAAAACTTCCGGAATAGCGCCAGCGTCCTCCCACGACAACGCCTTTGGAACCGGTATCGCTTCGCGCTCGTGCACGCATAAGTATTCGGCGTGACCGGCGCCACCGATGATTCCCATCACCCGATCGCCGAGCTTCCAAAGGATAGAGGACGGCCCGACGGCATCGACCTCGCCCGCGTATTCCATCCCGGCCATATCCGCGGGGACGCCAGGCGGGACAGGATAATTCCCTTCTCGCTGCATGAGATCCGCGCGATTGAGCGCCGACGCCCTAACCCGCACCCGAATCTGCCCAACACCAGGCTCCGGCTTGGGCCGCTCCTGAATCTCCAGCACCTCCGGCCCGCCCGGCCGCGTGATAATGACCGCTTTCATATCGCCTGAACTTATACCGCACAAATAGAAAAAGCCGACTCTTCCGAGTCGGCCCTTCTACATCATACGCCACAAGGACAAATCAGGGCGTAGTGAACTGATAGCTAACAGCTACACCACTAACGTCTGGCACCCGTTCGGTTGCCGTTCTGCCCTACCGAACCTTATTGCCATTCTGATCCCATACCTCCACAGTCCCGAGATTCCTCGCCCGAATCGGCGCCTCGATCTTCGAGAGATCACCCGCCACCACCACGATGACATTGTTCGGCGTCAGCTTGCTCGCCGCGACCCGCTTCACATCATCAGGAGTAACCGCCGACAACTTCTCGCGGTACGTCGTGTAGAAATCGAGGGGCAGTCCCCATATGATGAGGCTCTGGAGACTCGCGGACAAACCCTGAACGCTCTGCACCGAGTTAGGGAATCCGGACACGAGATTGTTCACCATGCTTTGCAGCTCGCTCGCGGGCACGGCCTCGGTCGCGATTCTCCGATACTCGCCAATCGCTTCGACGAGCGCAGAATCCGTGGCGCTCGTTCTCACCTCCGAGTTCACCCGGAACGCCCCCGCGCCCGGCCTCAGATCGAGTCCGCTGAACGCCCCGTAGGTGTAGCCGTGCTTCTCGCGCAGATTCATGTTCATCCTCGAGCTGAACCCGCCGCCCAGCACGTGATTCAAGGCGACCATGGAGATGTAGTCGGGGTCGGTCGCCCGGAAACCGGCCTGGCCGACGACGATCGACGACTGAACCGAGCCTGGCCGGTCGACCAGGATCACCCTCGTCGCTGTGCTGGGCCTCACTGGATTCGTCACCGCCGGCAACGCGGCACGGCTGGCTGTCCATGTTCCGAACGCCTGCTGCGCAACTGATCTCGCTTCACCGGATGTGAGGTCCCCCACCAGCAGCAGCGTGGCAGCCGATGGCGCGAACATCGTGCGATGCCAGTTGACCACGTCGTCGCGAGTGAGCGCGCCGATCGTCGTGAGATTGCCGCTCGCCGGACGAGAGAACGGCGCCGTGCTGTCGAATGCGGCGCGGATGAACGCATCCGACGCGAGCCCCGCCGTTCGGGCGTGACTCTGTTGATACGCCGCCAGCGCCTGGTTCTTCACCCGGCCGAATTCGCTTGCCGGAAGACTCGGAGCAACAATGGTCCTGGCCGCCAGCGTCATCGCCTGCGGAAAGACATTCTTGAGAGCAACTACATCGGCGAATGAAGTGCTGAATCCCGCGCCAGTGCTGTACTGCGCGCCAAGGGCATCCATTGCCCGGGCGATATCCGTCCCCGTCATCGTGCCGGTTCCTTCCGAGAGCAGGCGACCCGTCAGCGAAGCGAGTCCGCTCTTCGCCGCGGGCTCGCGCATTGCGCCGGCGTCGATGATCAACCTGCCCTCCACCACCGGAAGCGTGTGCTTCTGAACGAGAATGACTTTCAGCCCGTTATCGAGCTGAAACTGCTCGACGGCCGGAAACACATAGGGCCGTAGGGGACCAGGCGGAGGCGGTTGAACTGTCTGCGCGCGAGCCGCGTCAGGCGCAATAGCCAGCGCAACCGCAAGCGATGCCACGAGGACGCGCCCCACACTCCGCTCTGAGAACGTCCGGCTTCGATTGGAAATCTGTGAGCGATGCATCACGGCGTCCTCGTCGAAGAGGTCTCGACTGCAGTTTTCCGGACGGGAACATATATGAGAACGGCGCGGTTCGTTGAAACAAGGCGCTCGCGCGCGACGGCGTTCACATCCGCCAGCGTCACACGGTCGAATTCACCGAGAACCTTGTTCACGTGATTCGGGTCGTGAAAGAACGTCCACCCTTCCGCGAGCCGATCCGCTCTGCCACCGAAGCCGCCGGTCGTCTGGAGTCCATCGACAAACGCGAATCGCTCCGATGCGCGCGCACGATCGAGCTCGGACTGCGTGAACGACGACGCCCCCGCCAGCTCCGCCAGCATCCCCTTCTCGAGCGAATCGGGACTGGCGCCCGGTTTTCCAGTCGCCGTGAAGACCAGCATGTCCGCGCCGTCAGCGAGGCCAAAGTTGAATCCGGCGACGTTGGTCGCAACCTGCTGTCTGCGTACCAGCGCCTCGTAGAGCCGCGACGAGCGACCACCGCCCATGATATCGCCGAGCAGGCTTATTGCCGGCGCGCGGGAATCCTTCGCGGAAGGAACACGGTACGAAACGAAAATCGCGGGAGCGGGAGCCTGAGCATCCTGCACGACCAGTCTCTGCTCCTGCCCGACGATCGTCGGCACTCTCATGTTCGCGAGAGGTGGCGGCGTCGGTCCGGCCGGGATCGGTGCGAAGTACTTCTGAACCATCGCCTTCGCCTGCGGCACGTCGATGTCGCCCGCAACCACGAGCACTGCATTGTTCGGCGCGTAGTAGGTCTTGAAGAAGCTTCTGACGTCCGCCACCGATGCGTTCGAGAGGTCCGTCATCGATCCGATCACTGAGTGATGGTATGGATGATTGTCTGGAAAAAGAACTTCCTCGGTTTTCTCGACCCACGTGCCGTAGGGCTGATTGTCGACGCTCTGCCGCCGCTCGTTTTTCACCACTTCGCGCTGGTTGTCGAGTTTTTCCTGCGTCAGCGTCTCGGTGAGCGTCCCCATGCGGTCCGACTCCAGCCACAACGCCAGCTCGAGTTGATTGGATGGGATTTGCTCGAAGTAGTTGGTGCGGTCCCAGCTGGTGGTGCCGTTGATGTCGGCGCCGGCTCTCCCCCCCGCCGCTTCGAGAAGCGCCCAATGCTGTCCGTCGGCGACGTTCTTGGATCCTTTGAACATCATGTGCTCGAACAGATGCGCGAACCCGGTCTTTCCCGGCTGCTCCATCTTCGAACCGACGTTATACCATAAGAGGACGGCGGCAACGGGCGTCGAGTGGTCGACGTGGTAAAGAACCGTCAGGCCGTTCGGGAGCGTCTCCTTGGTGTAGTCGATGCGCAGCTCGGGACTCTTTCCCGCCTGCGCACCCGCGTTAGCGGTCGCAAGGCACAGCAGAGAGACCGCAACGTAGCGGAGTCTCATTCGACCTCCATTTGATGTAGTGCCGGCAGCTGGACGGGAGCCGCCGAAGGGAGAATCAATGTAGGGCTAGGGATGCGGGTGGGAAAGACTCGGCGTATGGATCGGGGAGCGATCCATACGCCGGAGCTTTACTCGTAGCGCAGCGACTGTATCGGATCGAGACTCGCGGCCCTTCTTGCCGGCCACACGCCGAAAAGAATTCCGACGAATCCCGAAAAGAAGAACGCCAACAGGATCGACGACGGTGCCACCGAGGTGTTGAAGTTCCCGAACTTGGCCAACGCTATCGCGCCAAGCCAACCGAAGATGATCCCGCCAATCCCGCCGAGCAGGCAAAGAACTATCGCCTCGATCAGGAATTGGAGCAGAATGTTCTTCGGTGTCGCACCGAGCGCCTTCCTCACGCCGATCTCGCGCGTCCGCTCCGTAACCGACACCAACATGATGTTCATTATGCCGATTCCGCCGACGAGCAGACTCACCGCCGCGATTCCCGAGAGAAGGAACGTAAAGATCTGCGTCGTCTCGCCGAGCGTGTTCAGGAAGTCGGCCTGATTGCGGATCTGGAAGTCGTCGGGAATTCCGACGCGCAATCTGTGGACGCGGCGAAGCGTCCTCTGAATCGCCGCCATCGCTTGAGGGATCTCGGCCTCCGACTCGGCCAGCACTCCGATCTGCCGCAATCTGTCGCTGCCGAAGACGCGGAATTGCGCCGTCGTGATCGGGATCAGCACCTGATCGTCCGGGTTTCCGAATCCGCCGCTGTTTCCCTTGCTGGCGAGAACGCCAAGAACCTGAAAGAGAAATCCACCGATGTGGACGTTCTGTCCGACGAGGGTGGCCGCCGGCACCCCGAGGTTGTCGGGAATCGCCGCGCCAAGCACGGCGACACTCCGGCTGGCCCGATCGTCACCCGAGGTGAACATTTTCCCCTCCGCCATCGTGTACTTGCGCACATCGAGATAGTTCGGCGTAGTGCCGAGGATGGTCGTATTGGTGTTCGTGGCCAGATACTGCACCTGCAGTTGCTTCTGCATCTCTGGCTCGACCGCCGCGACCGCTGACCCCGCCGAATCGAGCGCTTTCGCGTCGGCTACGGTCATCGGCGCCCTGTCGTTGCCGGAGGAAACACCACCCGGCGCGTAAATCTGTCCCGGCTGCACTGTGAGAAGCGTCGTTCCGAGCGCGGCGATCCGCGCGTTGACGGATTGCTGCGCGCCGCGCCCAAGTGCGACCACTGCGATCACGGCTCCCACTCCAATGACGACGCCGAGCATCGTCAGAAATGAGCGAAGCTTGTTCGCCCTGAGCGCTCCGAGCGCTACCCCAATCGTCTCTCCGAGCAGCATGGTCCTACCTCCTCATGTGCCAGGCGGCCGTCCGCCGCCGCCACCGCCACCACCACCACCACCTCGAGCTCCACCACCAGCGGCACCGCCGGCCGCGCCGCCCGCCGCGGGAGTGGTGGTTTGGAGTCCGCCGCCAGTCCCGGCTCTCACGCGGGCCTGAAGCTGTTCGCGCTGGGCCTCCAGTACTGCGGGTCCGAGGAGTGCGACCTGCTCACCCTGCTGTGCGCCGCTCATGATCTCGGTGTAGTCGAAATCGCTTACCCCAACGCGGACCACGCGCGGCGAATACGTGTCGCCCTTCTTCACAAACACGAATAGCGCGCCCCCGGTCCGACCGCCTCCGCCTGCCGCACCGCCCCCTGCCGCACCGCCCCCTGCCGCCCCGCCACCACCAGCAGCGCCGCCTCCGCCGCCGAAGCGCCGCCCGGTCGATGACGCTGTGCCTTGCGCCCCGCCCTGTCCACCGGCCGCGCTTTGTGTCGAGCTCGCCGCTCCAAACCTCCGACGTCTCGTCGTATCGCCCGACGCCGTTGACGACGCTGTCCCGCCCCCGCCCCCGCCTGATCCAAACCCGCGTGCCGCACGAGCCGCTGTCTGCGCCGCCTTCAACGAGTCGGGACTTACTCCGAGAACCGGAGCGACCGTAGCCGCGTCTCGCGCATTTCGTATCGCATCACTCGGCACCGCAAGGACGTTGTCGCGCCGCAGGATGTCCATCACCACCTGCCCGTTCATGCCGGGCATGAGCGCTCCGTCAGAGTTGTCGAGACTGACGAGGACCGGGAACATGGTGACGCTCGATTGCACGACGGCCTCTGGCTGCACTTGCTCCACGATACCCACGAATCTTCGATTGGGGAACGCGTCGACGGTGACGGTGGCCGTCTGGCCAGCTTTGACGTTGCCGATGTCCGTCTCGTTCACGAACGCGCGCATCCGGACTTTGCTGAGGTCAGCCATGTCGAGAATGGTCGTACCGCCGCTCGCCGCGGTCGAGGCCGACGTGATTACCGTCCCTACCGACACCGGCCGCGAAATCACGGTACCGTTCGTCGGCGCGGTAATCGTGGCATCCTCCAATTGGAGTCTCGCCGTCGAGAGATTCGTCCGCGCTTTGATGACTGCTGCATCCGCGTTCGAGAAAGCGACCGTCGCCGCCTCCATCTCGGTCGCCGTGATGATCTTCTGCTGGTATAGCTCCGCGGACCGGTTGCGTTGCGACAGCGCGACAGCCCTCGACACAGTTGCCGACGCGAGATCAGCTGCAGCCTGGGTGTACGCATTCTGCACAGTACGAGGATCGATCTGAACCAGCAGATCGCCGGTTTTCACTTTCGATCCGACATCGACGGGCATCTTGATGATCGTGCCCGAGGCTTTCGACTTGACTTCGACGATATCGATCGGTTCCACGGTGCCGTTCGCCTGCGCGCTCAACACGATGCTGCGCCGCTCCACCGGCGCGGTGTCGATCACGACCGCGGGATCCGTGCTCTTGTTGCACGCACCGAGTCCCATCACCAACGCAACCGCGATGCTGCTCAACCGCCGCCCACCAGGTGCGCGTCGACGCGCGACCGACTTCTGTCTCTCTTTCATGTGATTGCTGGAAGTTCCATGACGGTTCGTCACTGCAGGTCCTGCCCGATGAGCGCTTCGAGCTGCGCCCGTGCGATCCGATAATCATATCGCGCTTGTATCAACGCCTGCTCCGCGGTCGCCAACGCCGCTTGAGACGTAATGAGGTCGAGCAGAACAGAGGCGCCGATGTTGTAACGCTGCTGTTGCACCCGCACGTCCTCCTCGGCCGCAGCGACGGAGGCGACTTGCACCGCCACCCTCTGTGACGCACCGCGAAGGGCCCCAATGTATTGCGTCAGGGATTGCTGCGCACCCAATTGCGCATCACGCAGCGCAACCTGCGCGTTCACCTCGGCAACCTTGGCAACTACGACCTGCGCCTCGCGTTGAAAGTTGTTGAACACGGGATAGGAGAGCGAGAACGACAGCCGCCCATTGTAAGCAAAAGGCCCTTCGCCAAGCCCGAAGCGCGAGTCTGTGCCGCTCCCGGTGCGCGAGTAACTCGCGCTCAGCGAGGGAAGATAGGTCGCTTTCGATGCTTTCCTGTTTTCCTCCGCGGCGTCGACGTTTGCCTGCGCCTGCTTCACCGCCGGTCCCACCTTGGCGAGGGCAGCGAGCTGCGCACTATCGGGAAGCGCCGCCATGTTTTCTTGCATCGTCGCCGGATCCGCCGTAACCGGCACCTCGGACCCGACCAACCTCGTGAGCGCTGCGTCCGCCGCCTCTTTGTTCGTCTGAGCCGTAATCAGGGCTAGCTGCGCGTTTCCAACCTGGACTACGCCGCGCAACGAATCGGACCTCGTTGCCACACCCGCGCGCACTTTCGCGACTGAGGTCTTGAACTGCTCGGTCGCCTGCGCCATCTGGAGGTCCGCGGCGTCCTGGCTCTCGATCGCCGCCAGAACCGCGTAATACTGCTGCTTCACCTGAAGCGCGACGTTGTACTTCACCGCGACCCGATTCGCCTCGGCGGCCGCGATGTCGTAGTTGGCGGTTCTGAGCGCATACAGCCGCTGGCCGCCATCGAACAGAGTCATGTTCAGGGAAAGGCCCGTGCTGTTGGTGGGCGCCGCCGCGATGGCGACTGTCTCGCCATTCTGGTTGACGCGCGTCTGACCGCCGCCGAACTGGATTACTCGGCCCGCGGTGAGGGATGCGCTGGGCAGAATCGCTCCGATCGCCGACACCTTGGCCGCCTTGTTCGTTCTCTCCACACCCTCGGCCTGGATTGCCGCGGGAGCATTGTGCTCGGCCATTGCTACGGCTTCGTCGAGAGAGATCTTTCGCGCGCTGTCGGGGGCCCTGGTGAGCCCTGGCTGCAACCCGGGCTTGAGAACCTGGGCGCTCAGCGGGGGAACAGCTACTAATGCGATGGCTATAGCCGAGAGTATTCTCATCGGCGTCTTTGGATTGAACGACATATGACCGAGCACGGGACCGGTTTGAAAATGAAAGGGTCGCACGGGAGGCGACCTTCAATAAGTACGCCTGAGCCGGCCGAACTGCTGAACTTCGCCCGTTAAGATCGTCTGGCGTTCTACCGGGTGACCGTCGACAACATCCGGTGCTTGAGTGATGCAAGCCGGCGGCGCACCGATCCGTCCATCACTGTGTCGCCCACCTTCACGATCACGCCACCCAGAATCGCCGGATTGAGCGAGATGTGCGGGACCACGCGTTTGCCGAACAGCCGACCCAGCTGCCGGGACAATGCATCCCTCTCCGGTTCGGCCATCTCGCGGGCGACCGTGACGTTGACGTGCACACGGTCCTCGGATTCGTCGATCAGCATCCTGTACTCCGACGCGATCTCCGGAATAAGCATCTGCCGGCGCTTCATGATCACCGTTTCGAGAAAGCGCAGAAAGAGCTTCGGGGCCCGACGGCCAAGCGCGAGCTCGATAATCTGGATCTTCCGCCCCGCTGACAGCTTCGGCGACTCGAGAAAAGTCCGCAGCGTGTGATCCTCTCGCATCCCCACCGAGATCGCGTCGATGAGCGCACCCCACTCCTCCTGCTCCTTGTCCTTTCGGGCGAGCGTCAGAAGAGCCTCGGCGTAGTTGCGGCCGATCCTCTGGTCGTTCATCCGCGCTTGGTCTCCGTCACGGGAATCGAAGCGAGAAAGCTCTCGACGATCTTGCGGTTCGACTGATCGTCGAGATTCTTCTCGATCACCTTGCTCGCCCCCGCGATCGCCAGCTCGATCGCCTCGCGGCGCAGCTCTGCGATCGCGCGCTCCTTCTCGGCATCGATCTCACGACGCGCGCGCTCCAGCATTTGTTGCTGCTGCTGGTGGGTCTCCTCGATCATATCCGCGCGAAGCTTTTCACCGGTCTGACGCCCTTCGACGATGATCTTCTGCGCTTCCTGCCGCGCCGTCTCGATCTGCCGGAGCTGCTCGGCCAGAGCGCGGGCGGCTTCCTCGCGGTCACGCTTCGCTCCCTCGATCGCTTCTTCGAGCGCCTTTTCACGCGCCTCGACCGCGGCGGTGATCTTCGGGAAGACGAGCTTGCCGAGTATGGCGAAGAGAATCAGGAAGACGACGAGCGTCCAGAACATGAGCCCGCCGTTCGGCGTGAGAAGATCGCCTGACTGCGCGGATTCTTCCGGTGCCACGGTTGCTTGCTGCAGGAGTGCGAAGATAAAAGTCGGCATGGTTGCGTTCGTCACTAGGCGGATCGAATCCGCCGGAGTTTTTGAGATTTTGGGTCGCTCCGCGGCGGCAAGTGTCACCGCCGCGAAGCACACTAAGAACTTCTTAGAACTTGGGGAACTTACCCTGAATCAGGAACGAGATGACGACCGCGAACAGCGCCACTCCTTCGATGAGCGCCGCGAAGATGATCGCGCCAGTCTGAATGCGGCCCGCCATTTCCGGCTGGCGCGCCATTCCATCCATTGCCTGTCCAGCGAGACGTCCGATACCGATGCCCGCGCCGATTACCGCGAGACCGGCACCGACGCCGGCGCCCAGCATTGCGTAGGCTCCCGAGTACGAGCCGTTGAAAACACCGGGCGTCATTGCCGCCTGAGTAGCCACCTGCGATGCTGCCTGCAACAGCGGAAAGATCGAAACCATTTTAGAAACCCCTTCTTGCGCCGTGATATGTCATGCTCGCGACCTTCCGGTCGCCGTCCGTCACCGAGGCTCTCGCCCCAACGGACTTCTCCGGCCCGCTCGGCCGGATACTTACGCGGGGTTGAGCACGCCCCGCGTCAGTGCGCACCCTCACGAATCAGCCCGATGAACACACTGGACAGAAGCGTGAAGACGAACGCCTGCAGAAGTGCGACGAACAATTCCAGGAACGAGATGCCGATGGCCATCGCGATCGGCACCGGTACGAGTATCCACGTGGCGAAAGTGAAGATCAGGCTGATCAACGCCAGCAGGACGACGTGCCCCGAAACCATGTTGGCGAAGAGTCGTATCGCCAGCGCGAACGGCTTCGTGAACTTTCCGATGATCTCGATCGGCGTCAGTATCACCGTGATCGGGAGCTTCATCGCCAGCGACATGTCGTGCGGCCAGAAGACGATCGTGTTGATGTAGCCCCAGCCCTGCGCCTTCATCCCCGCAATCTCGATCACGATGAAGGTGATGATCGCGAGCGTCGCCGTGACGGAGATGTTTCCGGTCGCCGTCGCGCCGTAGGGAATGAGCCCCAGCAGATTCGCGAACAGAATGAAGAAGAAGAGCGTCAACAGAAACGGCACATAGCCGTTTCCGTGGGGGCCGACGTTGGGAAGAATGACTTCATTGCGCAGGTAGAGAACCACAGCCTCCAGACTATTCCCGAATCCACTCGGCGCCTGTCCCAGGCGCGTTCTGCGGTTGTGCGCGCGCAGCGCGAGCAGCGTCGTGACGATGCAGAGGAGTGCCGCGATCCAGAGCATGACGACGTGCCTGGTGGGCGAGATATCGAGCACGAAGCGACCGATGTGAATCGGATTCCAGCGCGGCAGCTCGTACTCGCACACGAAACCCGGGTGCAGGCACGGGTAGTCGAGCGTGTGCGAGTCGGTGATGTGCGGCGTGATGAAGTCTTTCTGGTCAGCGATCATATTCGAGCAGCAGCGGTTCGGCCATCATCGTCATGAAGAAAAAGGTCACCAGACTCACCAGCGCCGCCTCGAGCGAGAGATTCACCACTCTCGCGATCGGCGCGTACAGCACCAGCACGAACAATCTTATTACGGCTCCGATTCCCCAGCGGAGCATCAGCTCGCCGGGTGCTCCGTGTCCCGGCCGGGCCGGTCGGAGCAGCGCATAGGAACCGAGTTGTACTGCGAAAGCCAGTCCAGCCGAAACGAGCATCGCGTTGTGCTGCTCCACCGTCCTGAAGTACATCCTGAGGACGATGGTGGCGACGATGATGAGGGCGGCCGAGACTCCGGCGAAGAAGCTGATCGCCCGCGTCTCCCTCATCGTCTCTTCTTCCGGTCCTCGTCGTCCAGCTTCT
Organism: Gemmatimonadaceae bacterium; assembly: GCA_036390715.1. GTDB lineage: Bacteria > Gemmatimonadota > Gemmatimonadetes > Gemmatimonadales > Gemmatimonadaceae > UBA4720. The sequence continues at coordinate 3,151 of DASWBG010000170.1, read as the reverse complement.
GCGCCGCGGAGATCTTGCGGTACATGTTGTAGAACGCCGCGGCGGCTCCAATGAAAACGCCGGCGATGGTGAACAACCCGTTGGTGCCGAGCCGGTTATCGAGCCATTGGCCGGCGTAGAGGAAGACGATGATGGCAAACGCGAACTGGAGTCCGACTCCGGCGAAATCGGCGCCGGACAGACCCTTTTTGGAGCCCTGGTGCGTCCGCTTTCCGTCTTCCATTCAGGGATGAAAGTAACCGCTTGTGAAGATTTTCACAAGCAAACGGTGATCCAGGCGCGAAGAGAGGCCGAAGATTCGAGCGACCCGCAAGTCCAAGACTCAGGCGGAGTTAGTATGTGACGTCGTTGTTGACCGTTCGTCAATAGGACGATATGTTGGGAGTCTCACTTATGTGAGAATGACCCGCCCGCCTACTGTCGATCGAGAGTCCAGAAAGAAGTAATGGATAACCGCTTAATTCTCCCGTTGCTGTGCGCAGCATCAGTCGCGTTCGCCGCCGCTCCTTTTTCTCACGACGAAAAGCCAGTCGCCACCGCCCGGCATCGCGCTGAAGAAAATGCCGCGCCGATCGTTACCACGTTCGACATTACGCGACCCAAGAATGACGCGGACAAGCTCCATTTCACTCTCAGCGTCCGCAACAATACGTCGAAGATGCTCGAGCTGCGCTTTCCCGACGGACAGACCCACGATTTTGTGGTGAAGGATTTCGCCGGCAAGGAAATCTGGCGCTGGAGCCAAGGCCGCATGTTCACTTCGGCAATGCGCAGCGAGACACTAAAGGGCAAGGGCGAGACAGCGTTCGAGGAGAGCTGGGACTCGAAGGGCCAGCACGGATCGTTCACCGCCGTGGCGGTACTGAGGAGCAATAACTTCCCGGTCGAGACGACCATTCAGTTCATGCTGCCGTAGCTCCCACTGACCCCATTAATAAAAGAAGCGCGCTCCCTCGAGCGCGCTTTTGCATTATGTACCACGGTTGCAATCCCACCTGCCTCGGTACATGGTTCTGGCAGTCTCCGGCCCCGAACCCACGAACCTTCGGCGCTCACGTCGAGGTGGAACGACACGGTGAATGTATGGCGTTTGATCGTCAGCTCGTCCTGCTTTTTGTTCTCTCGATTCCGATTGCGTGCATCACGTGGACCGTGACCCACGAGGAATTGTTTCGCGAGCCTCGCGACTGGTGCGCCGCGAAATTCAAATCGTCCCGGCGGCTATACTCGCGCAAATTCTTCTACGTGTTCACATGCGAGTATTGCTTCAGCCACTATGTCACCGCCTTTTTCCTCCTTATCACCCGTTACACGCTGGCGTTCGATGGCTGGCGAGGCTATCTCGTCGCGGGCTTCTCGCTGGTCTGGGTGGCCAACATATACATGAGCTTCTTTGGCAGGATGCGCTTGGAGATTAGAGAAGATCGACTGACAATCGCCGCCGAAGAGTCGAGCGAGCGCACTGAAGTCAAGAAGACCCGTCAGTAAGCGGCTTCGCCGTGTGGCCGTGTTCCCCGGTCTGTATCTTTTGAAGGCAGATGAAACAGAAACTGAATTCTCGCCTCAGCGCCGCCTTGGCGCTTGCCACGCTGGTGGCTATACCCTGCGTGCGCGTCGACGCTCAGAACGCGCCCAAGACCTCGCTTGTGATCGCCGGTGTCACCGACGGTGTGTCGGGCGCCCCACTCGCCAACGCCGAGGTCAGCCTGTCCGATCTCAACATTTCGGCGAGGACGGATTGGAGCGGCGAGGCGAGGATTCCCAACATCTCACCCGGCAAACACAAATTCGAAATCCGAATGGCCGGTTATGCACCGCTCGACGTCGACCTGCTCGTGCAAGGCGATTCGACTGGCCCCGTCTTCCGGCTCGCCAAAGTCGGCACGACGCTCGAGCCCGTTAAGGTCGCGGGAAATCCGTCGAGTTCCTATCTCGCGGGTTTCGAGGCACGCCGGGCGCAGGGTCGTGGAAGGTATCTCACTACCGCGGACCTCGAGAAGAACCAGAACCGCTCCCTGGTCGCGGTTCTTGCCCAGTCGTTTGGTTCACTGATGTCCATCCCTGATAAAGAACGCGCGGGTCACAACATTCTCATGACGCGACGGACCAAGCCCCGGCTCATGAACGTCGATGTTCACTGCGGCGTAGACGTCTATCTGGATAACTCCCCGTATGTGGACGACATCGATGCGCTGCACCCGAGCGATCTGGCGGGAGTGGAGTACTATCCGATCGAGAGCGCGCCCGGTGAGTTCCGCAAGCTGAGCGACAACTGCGGCGTGGTGGTGCTCTGGACGAAAAAATAGTCCTTTACGCTACGCCCCGAGCTCCGGATGCATCGACGAAGCACCGCGCGCGGGGAAATGCACGACCAACGGCTCATACGGAACCGGATTTCGCAGCCACTCCTCGGCGTCTCCAGCGCTTCTGAACGCGCGGATCGTAACCCTGGTCCCGTCGGACTTTGCCTCGAGCACGCGCGCCTTTCCGAAGTCGGCTTCATTGTGACCGACGATCGCCCACGAGTGCGGGCCAGTGTGTTCAGCCAATATCTGGAGAAAGTAGAGAGCGTCGCGCAGGTACACGCCAGACGCAGGGTTTGCCAGGCCAGGTTTCCGATCCCAGAGAAAGTTCATTCCCGGCTTGAACTCCGGATCCGCGACCGCTGCGAGTACAACTTCTTTTAGTTGCTCGATGGATGGGAACTCATTCCAGTACAACGTCACGAGCCTGCGCGAGACATCGATCCGATACACTGAGTGCATACCAGTCCGCGTTGAATTGGACTGGCATATGAAGCAAGATTTCCGCCACGGCTGAGCCCTAAAACAGTGCCGGAACGGCTGTTATAGGGTCTAATAGGCTTCGGCGGGGCGACGCATTGGGCACTTTCGGCGCAGCATGGGCAATGATCCGCGCTGTGCGTTTGTCCGCGAGCGTAACCCTACTTCAGAGTCGGACAACTCGGCTGGAACCGCTCGACCAGCGTCCTTTCGGCCGCCGAGTGGCTGGCGGCGACGACTGGGTTTCCTCCGACTAGATAGACACTGTTCCCGAGAGGTGCGGCTCGCGATCCGGAGCGTTCTCCTGGAATAAAATGGCCGACCCCTGAGGTCTAGCTGTTGAACCCGCCAACCAACGCGGGCTTTCC
>DASWBG010000169.1:0-3848 GCA_036390715.1 Gemmatimonadaceae bacterium | reverse complement strand
GGATTTGTCACGATGATGATCTTTGGAGTGGGATACCACGTGGTGCCACGCTTTTTCGGTCACCCGCTGTACAACGGGAAGCTCGCTGGAGCGCACTGGTGGCTCTCTAACGTCGGGCTGGCGTTGATGGTCGCAGGATTCATCATGGCGCCGCATGTTGGACCGCGGAGCGTCCCTGTCCTCGCCACAGGGGGAGTGCTCAGCGCGCTCGGCGCCTTTGCGTTCATCTTCAACATCTGGCGAACCATTGATGGGCCGGCGACGCTCCGCCGCCTCGCTGAGACGCCAGCATCGCGACGTCCTCCGCTCGCGCCGAGTGATTCCTAGCTCTCGATGCTGAGAATTCCGATCGCGCCTTTCTGGCCGTGGCCGAATCCGTGATTGACGAACACGAACTCGCCCGGAATATCCGCCAGCATCTCGAACACCATTCCGCCTCCGGGCGCGACGGCAAAGGTCTGAACGCCTCGTAGCGGAACGCCGGGTGGTGCCCCGAGATAAACCGTGTCGAACTGCTCGCCGACCACGTGAAAATTGCACGGGTGAGTTGGGCCGGCATTTACAACGTAGAATCTCACGCGGTCGCCGACTCGCGCCTTGAGCGGCGCCGTCATGTACTGCGTCGGGCGTCCGTTGAAGACTACGTAATCGGGGAGGGTCGCCAGCATCTTCGTGTAGTCGAACGGCATCGCACCAGCGACCGCCGCGCCGAGGTAGTACTCGCTCTCCACCAGCACGAATTCCTTCGCCGCGGGCAGCGGAACCGTTGGATCGACGACCACGGCTCCGACCATTCCAGAGCCGATGTGCATGAGGACGGGAGAAGTTCCGCAGTGATACATGTACACTCCCGGATAGCGCGCCTTGAATGTGTACGACACCGGCTGGCCGGGGTTCGCTGAGCGAAAGGCGACCTTTGGATCGATCTGCGCCGCGTGAAAATCCATCGAGTGCGGAATGGAGCCGTGATTGAGGAGAGTGAATTCGACGGTGTCTCCCTGCCTGACGTGCACGAACGGTCCTGGAATGTCGCCGTCGAACGTCCAGGCCGAGATGACGGTATCGTCCGAAATGCGGATCGGCACTTCCTGGGCCGTGAACTGGAGCTTCGTAGTACGCTCTCGAGCGACGGGCGGCAGTACCGGATCGAAGCGATGAAGCGCCACGTTCTGCGTGTTCGCAACCCGGGCCGTTGATTGATGAATGTTGGCGCGACCACCCGTGTCCAGCTTGCTGTCGGGGTTGGTCACTGCTGTCCCGGGGCCGCCCTGCGGAACGGTCGTAGCGTTCGAGCCTGTCGGCTGTCCCGCGGTGTTGTGCGCCGATTCGTCCGTGCAGGCGCTCATGACGAACGGCGTAAGTGCGCCTAATGCCGATGCCTTGATCAGGAACTCTCGGCGCGTCGCGGAACGCTCTGCGAGCTCGGACAACGTGGGAATTGTTTCGGCGGCCATTGCATTCTCTCCTGTTTCGGGTCTAGAACTTTTCTCCCTTGGCTTCACGAATGTGACTTCCAGCAGAGCGGATGCGGGGCCACATCGTAAAGAAGAAGAGAGCGATTCCTGCGAATTGCGCCAGCCCACCGACCACGATGGCCGATCGGAGCCATAGGGCAGTGGAATACGCCCGAGCCAGCTCGCCTGCGACACGACCGGCCGTTCCGATCGTGAGAAGCCAGTACGCGGCACCGGCCAGCTTCGGGTCGTATTGCTGCTCACCGCGCTCGGCGCGCGGAAAGAGCCAAAGCGCCACGCCGAGAATCATCATCATCACGAAGCCCACGAGGAGCGCATGAGTGTGCGCGCTCACCTCGTAGAGACTCGGAGGCTGCAGGAAAATCTCGCGCCGAATCAGTATCCTGGTTCCGATTGCGAGTCCAAGCACCAGAAACGCGATTGCAGTCTTGATGTATCGGCGTACGAGTGAATGCACGATTCAATCTGTGATGGGCGAGGATGCTGAGGAAGTGAACTGGTGGGCGGCCGACTCAGGAAAACCAGGCGGAAAATCAGGAGATCCAGCGGGCGATTCCGAATGCAGCCGCGGCAGCGAGGCCCCCGGTCACGGTAGTCTGTAAACCGCTGCGCAGGACGGGAACACCCGTAAACCTGCCCTTCACCCCACCAAAGACCGCCAGCGCAATGAGAGTCATTACCACCGACAGCCGCAGGGCTACGTGTGCGTCGGGTAATAACAAGTACGCGCTGAGCGGGATCATTCCGCCCACCGCGTACGCTATCGCGATCGTGAGCGCACTCTTCCAAGCCCGACTCGGTTGGGGCGCTTCGAGGCCGAGCTCGAAACGCATCATGAATGCTACCCAATCCCTTGGCCGCTGCCGCAAAGACTGAACGACTGAGGAGCTCTCGCTCTCCGAGAGCCCGTAGGTTTGGAAAATGTCGGTGACCTCTTTCGCCTCGGCTTCCGGAATGCGCTTGATCTCATCTTCCTCGCGCGCCACCTCGTGCACGTAGTGCTCGGCGTCGCCGCGCGCTGCCAGGTAACCGCCCAGGCCCATTGCAATCGAGCCGGCCGCGATCTCCGCAAAGCCCGCGGTGATGATGAGGCGGGACTGCGCAATTGCCCCGGTGAGACCTGCGGCCAGGGCAAACGGTACCGTCAAGCCGTCGGACATCCCGATTACGATGTCACGGACGGTGTCGCTCGCCGTGAAATGCTTTTCAATATGCGGAGTTGACGGCACCGACGCTCCTTGGCCGAGCAAACGCCGACGTCTCAGGCCGGAATCAGATCCGCCCTCACTCCCTCCATTGACGGCGATGTTTCTTTTTCAGCGACCTGATCCGGCTTGAACACCAGCATCGACATCCTCGCCGAGTGCATTATAGCGTCAGCGACACTGCCACGGATCATCCGGGCGAGTCCACCGCGACCGTGCGTCGCGATCGCAATCAGGTCGGCTCTCTCACGGCTTGCAAAGTCGCCAATGCTACTCGCGACATTTTCACCGATGACGATGTCGGTAGTGACGGCCACGTGGTTGCGACGGAGCCTGGCGGCGATGCGGAAAAGGTATGCCTGCGCTTGCGAGATATCCTTGTCCCACCAGGGAAGATTGGGGTCGACGATCTCCTTCTGCGAATAAGAATGTGGGAGGAGCACATTCAGCAGGGTGATCTCCGCATCTTCGAGCTTCGCAAGTTCCAGCACCCGCGGCAGAATCTGCTCAGCGAGCGTCGATCCATCGAGCGGCACGACAATGCGCCTGAATGCTTCGATGACGTGCGGGTTCAGGTAGCTCGTTGGCGGCTTGACGACCAGGACGGGAATTGTCGTGTGACGGATCAGCGAATCGGTTACGCTGCCCAGCGAGAGGCGGGCAATGCCGCTGCGTCCATGGGTGCTGATCACGATCAGATCGACGTCGTGGCGCTGCGCGTAGCCCTTAAGGACATCACCGATGGGACCGGCGTGTAGATCGACAGTAATGCTCGCCGTCGATGCAACTCTGCACTCTGCCGCCAGGGCGTAGAGCTCACTCAATGCCGTGTCGCGTTCGCTGCGCACGACTTCGGCTGCGATCGCCGTGCCCTCGGCTGTCGCTGCCATTCCAAAGAACGACCCGGTCGCGAGAACTCGCACCAGGCGGACTTTGGCATCGCTGCCTTCCGCGATTCTTAGCGCGACCCGGATCGCCTCGCGGTCGAATCCTGAGCCATCGGTTGGGACCATGATCACCTTGTACATACAACCTCCTCGTAGCTGCGCGCTCGTTGATCGCGGCGCGATTGCGCCCCGGTACGGTCAATCTCGGCATAACTGTGACGGAACCCAGTCAGCTTAAGGCTGATCTCTTGTCAGAGTTTCCCTGTTTTCTCGGGGGGTAT
>DASWBG010000168.1:0-6556 GCA_036390715.1 Gemmatimonadaceae bacterium | reverse complement strand
GAAGAGCGCGTCGAAGCCGCGCAGGTCGTTCCCGAGTGGGAGTCGCTGGTGGGAATGCAGATCGCGAGAGTGACGAAGCCAATCTCGGTTACGCGTGACGGCACGCTGTTCGTGTCGGTGAAGACCAACGGCTGGATGACCGAGCTGTCGTTAATGGAGCCTCAGCTGCTGCGCGCACTCAATTCAAAAGCGGGCCGGACGCGAATCAAGAAGATCAGATTGCAACTGATGCGCTGATTATCGCCCCCCTGTTTCTCACGTTCCGGACCGTCTCGGCATGTCACATTTCGCGCTTCATTTCTCGTTGCGGGAGCGCTATCCGAAAAATGCCCCGGCCTATCCGTTTCTGACCTCATAAGTCATTGTCCCACAAGAGCTTCCGATTACTTATTGAGGTTGCTTTAGCCTGTCCTAAGGGTTAAATTGAAAGCTCCTGGAGGAGGCGCATTTTGGTGTGTCTTCGCCCCGGCCATAACTGGTCCTCATCAGAAAATTTTCCCGCGAGTAATGGCTAAAGCAGCTGCAGAAATCAGCATGTCGAAGTACGACGCTGGTCAAATCCAGGTTCTCAAGGGTCTCGAGGCAGTTCGCAAGCGTCCCGGCATGTACATCGGGTCCACGTCATCGAGAGGACTCCACCACCTAGTCTACGAAGTAGTCGACAACTCGATCGATGAAGCGCTCGCGGGACACGCGACGAAGATCGATGTCACGATCCACATCGACGACTCGATCAAGGTCGTGGATGATGGCCGAGGGATCCCGGTAGACATCCATCCGACTGAGAAGATTCCCGGCGTGGAGCTGGCGATGACGGTGCTGCACGCCGGCGGAAAGTTCGACAAGAACTCCTACAAGGTGTCCGGCGGTCTGCACGGCGTGGGTGTGTCCGTCGTGAACGCGCTCTCCGAGCAGCTCAAGGTGTGGGTGCGGCGCGAGGGGAAGGAGTACTACATGGACTTCGAGCGCGGGAACACCGTGTCGAAGCTCAAGGTGCTCACCAAGATTCCACAGAGAGTCCGCGGCACAACTGTCTGGTTCAAACCCGACCACACGATCTTCACCGAGCTGAGATACGACTACGCGACCGTGGCGAACAGGCTGCGCGAGCTGTCGTACCTGAACAAGGGTGTGACGATCACGCTCAAGGACGAGAGAGTCGGCGAAGAGAAGACGGAGGTCTTTTTCGCCAAGGGCGGACTCAAGGAGATGGTGCAGTTCCTCAACGAGAAAAGGAAGGTACTGCACTCCGAAGTCGTGTACATCGATACGGAGCGCGACGGCGTCGACATCGAGCTGGCGTTCCAGTACAACGACGGCTACAACGAGAACGTCTTCTCCTTCGTCAACAGCATCAACACCCACGAGGGTGGAACGCACCTCACCGGCCTCAAGTCGGCGCTGACGCGGACGATCAACGCCTACGCGGCGAAGAACGGCGCGCTCAGGAAAGCGAACTTCACGCTGAGCGGTGACGACGTGCGTGAGGGTTTGACCGCTGTTCTCTCGGTCAACGTCCGCGAGCCGCAGTTCGAGGGTCAGACCAAGACCAAGCTCGGCAACTCCGAGGTCGAGGGCGCGGTGAAGGCCGTGGTCAACGAGCACCTCTCGGCGTATCTCGAGGAGCACCCTCGCGTCGCGAACATCATCATCGACAAGACCGTCTCGGCGGCGCTGGCTCGCGAAGCGGCGCGCAAGGCGCGCGATCTCACGCGCAAGAAGTCGGCATTAGACGTCGGCAACTTGCCTGGCAAGCTGGCTGATTGTTCACTGAGCGATCCTGCGTTGTGCGAGATCTATCTGGTTGAGGGTGACTCGGCCGGCGGCTCGGCGAAGCAGGGGCGCAACAGAGCGTTCCAGGCGATTCTGCCGCTGCGCGGAAAGATCTTGAATGTCGAGCGCGCGAGAATCGACAAGATTCTCGGGAACGAAGAGATCCGGACGATCATCACCGCGATCGGTGCGGGGATCAAGGACGACTTCAACATCGAGAACGCCAGGTATCATAAGCTGATTCTGATGACGGACGCCGACGTGGACGGCGCGCACATACGAACGCTGTTGTTGACGTTCTTTTATCGGCAGATGCCGCAGCTCATTGAAGCGGGCTTTGTGTACATCGCGCAGCCGCCGCTTTATCGCGTGGCCAGAGGGAAGGAAGAGTTCTACGCGTACGATGAGAAGGAGCGCGAGGAGTACGTGAAGCGGCTCTCGAACGGCGAGGCTAAGAACACCGTCAACATCCAGCGGTACAAGGGGCTTGGTGAGATGAATCCGCTTCAGCTATGGTCAACGACTATGGATCCCGAGACGCGGACGATTCTTCAGGTCACCGTTGAGGACGCGATTCTGGCGAACGATACGTTCGAGCGGTTGATGGGGGATGATGTCGAGCCCCGCAGACTCTTCATTGAAGAAAACGCGAAGTTCGTGAGTAATTTGGATATCTGAGCTCTGCACCTTCGTCACGTATAAGCCGCCACGCTCGCGAGAGCCTGGCGGCTTTTCAATGCTTCATCCCAGACGGAGCGAGTCTGAGGCTAATCGACCTTACGCTTCATGGGCGTGAGGTGAGTGCCCCGCCCGATCACACTGTGGACAGGGGTGCGATGTCAGCACGATCGGCGATTAATCGCCGGTGCCGGTGTTTGGCACTCCCGTAAACTTCCGGACAGCCCGATGTCTGACGGAAAGAACACAAGGGATTCCAAATCCCCTGCGTGACCCGAGACAAGGCTGAGGGGGACTCACCTCACGCCGGATGAGCGTGAGGCTCGGGGGCATTTTCACCGCCTGCCAACCTTGTCCGGATACGCCGGCCGCTTCACCACCTTCGGCGGATTCTTCCGCAACTCCGCCATCAAGACCTCAATGGCCTTCTCGAGTTGCGGATCGTGCCCCGCAATCACCGCCGCCGGCGACTGATCCACCTCAATGTCAGGCGGCACCCCCACGTTCTCCACCACCCACCCTTCCTCCGGCGTCCAGATGGCGAAGTTGGGCGCAGTGATAGTCCCGCCATCCATCAGCGTCGGAAAACCGAGTATCCCCACCAGCCCGCCCCACGTCCGCTTCCCGATCAATGGTCCCATCTTCAGCTTTCGAAACATCCAGGGCAGCATATCTCCGCCTGACCCCGCCGTCTCGTCAATCAGCATTGCCTGCGGACCCTGGATCGACGCAGTCGGCGTTCTCATGTCGTCACCATACCGCATCGCCCAGTAGCTGATCGCCGGACGACGCAGGATGTCAATGTAGTAGTCAGCGTAGCTCCCGCCGCCGTTGAATCGCTCGTCCACGATGATCGCGTCCTTGTGCGCCTGCGGGTAGAAGTAGCGTTTGAAGTAGGTGTGCCCGGCATCGCCGGTGTTCGGCACATAGACGTAGGCCACGCGACCGCCCGTGGCTGAGTCCACCTTCCGCAGATTCTCTTCGACCCACGCGCGGCTGCGTAGCGCGCTCTCGTCGGGGATGGGCACCACCTGCGCGGTGCGCGAGCCTGCGCCGTCGGGTGAGGGACCGATCTTGAGATCGACGATCGTTCCCGCCGTGTTCTCGAACGCCGAGAAAAAGTTGGTCGGCGCTCGCAGCTCGACGCCGTTCACCGCCAGGATGTACTCGCCCACCTTCCCGTTCACCCCGGGCTCCGTGAGCGGCGCGCGCAGGCTCGGCGTCCAGTTCACGCCGCCGAGCACCCGCGCGATGCGGTAGCGGCCGCGATCGACCGTATAGTCGGCGCCGAGCAGGCCACCCGGAACGACCTTTGGCGGATTGAGGCGGTCGCCGCCGCCGCCGCGATGATGGCCGACGCTCAGCTCGCTCATCATCCACTGGATGATGCGGTTCACGTCCGCCTTCGTGGCGGCATCGGGGAGAAACTGCGCGTACTTCTTCTTGTTCGCAGCCCAATCCACGCCGTGCATGTTAGGCGCGTAGAAGTAGTCGCGGTTGATGCGCCAAGCCTCGTCGAAGATCTGCGACCACTCGGCGCGCGGATCGATGCGCACCTCCACGTCGCCGATGGCGAGCTTACCCTCATTCGGCGTTACCTTCGCGATGGGAGAGATGTACCAACTGCTCGCCTGCCGGTAGAGCATCTTCTTGCCGTCAGCGGACACCACATAGCTGACAGCGTCGGATAACAACTCCTCGTCCTTCCGCTTCGACAGGTCGTAGTGATGCAGCGCGCGCTTGCCGTCGGTCGAGCGGAGGTAATAGATCTGTCCCGCGTCGCCCGCCTCGAGGCTACGGAGCTCAGCCGCGGCGATCGGCAGCGCGAGGATTCGGCTCTCTAGCCCCTCGAAGTCCACGCGCGTGACGTTGCCGCTGTCGCGCTTGGGGGCACTGGGCGCGAGCCTGACGTTGCCTACCCCTGAGGAATCCCCGCGAGGCGTGGAATCGCGCCGCGTCGAATCACGCACGACGACGACCTTCTCCTCGTCGCTCTCCTTGGCCAGCGGGTTCGGCAGGTTGTTGCGCAGCACGATCGCGTAGATGTTGCGCGTGCGGCGAAAGTCGTAGGTGGCCTGTGAGAACCAGTCCTGCAGCGGACCCGCATCCGTGGAGCCGAACACGTAGAGGTACTTGCCCGTGCGATCGAACGCCGGCTCGGCAACCTCACTCAGCCCGTCGGTGATGCGATAGGACTTGTCCTGATCGACGTTGTAGAGAAACAGGGTCTCCACTAGCGACTGCGTGTTTGCCGTGTACGCGAGCCAGCGCGAGTCGGGAGACCAGCCGTACGACATGTCGGTGACGCCATCGGGACCGTATACCTTGTTGCCGCCCACGCGACGGGCGCCGCCGCTGCGCAAATCGATCACGTACGTGCTCTGCGAGTTGTCCGCGTAGGCGATCCGGTGTCCGTCCGGCGACCACGCGAGCCCTGAATAGAAACCGTGGCCTACGAGCTTGAACGTCTTCACCTCGCCGCGCGCGTCCTGCGGTGCCACCTTTAGCTCGTACTCCCCGCTCGCGTCGGACACGTAGGCGATGTGCTGGCCATCGGGCGACCAAGCGGGTGACCGCTCATTAGCGCCCACCGTGTTGGTGAGGTTGCGCGCGTCCCCCTTCTCCGCCGGCACGGTCACGATCTCGCCGCGATACTCGAAGACGGCGCGCGCTCCGCTGGGCGAGATGGCGGCATCGCGGACGTACTGGTCCCCCTTCACGAATCGAGGACGGGTCTCGCGCAGGTCAGCGGCGACACCGATCGCCAGCCGGCGCGCGGGCGTAGACGCGGCGGCATCGAGCAGATGGAGATAGCCCGCCTGCTCGTAGACGATCTTGCCCGAGCCAGCGTCCGCTCTGGCATTGAGGACCGGGAAATCCGTGTGCTTGGTGAGCGCACGAATGCTCTTTGTGTCAGGATCATAGGCGTACAGGTTGAACTCGCCGTCGCGGTCGGAGCGGAAGTACACTGTGTTGCCGATCCATTGCGGATCGACGTCGTTGCACCGGCCCGCCGGCTGGGGGATCTTCTCTACCGCGCGCGACGCGACGTCGTACAGCCAGATCTGGGACGCTGTGCCGCCGCGGTAGTGCTTCCACTCCTCGAACCGCGGCGCGATCGGGTTGTACGCGATACGCTTGCCGTCGGGCGACCAGCTCGCGCGCGCGGCGTTTGGGATCGGGAGCCGCACCTCCATCCCGCCGTCGATTGGGACGGAGAAGAGCTGGGTGTAGCGGTTGGTGTACGATTCGCGCCCGGAGGTGAAGAGGACGCTCTTCCCATCGGGCGCGAAGCCTTGGACGATGTCGTCGCCCGGATGCCAGGTGAGCCGTGTCGGCGCGCCGCCCCCGACTGGCATCACGTAGACGTCGGTGTTGCCGTCGTAGTTCGCGCTGAACGCGATAAGCTTTCCATCTGGCGAGAACACCGGGCTCTGCTCGTCGCCGTCGGCCGTGGTGAGCCGCCGGACGTCGGCACCGTCGAGCCGAGCGGTCCAGAGGTCGCCGGCGTAGATGAAGGCGACATTGGTGCCGCTCACCGCCGGCTGGGAGAGGAGGCGTGTGTCGGTGACGTTTGCCTGCGCCGTCGCAGACTCTGCGGTGATAGTGATCAGCGCGAGTACCGCTATCAGGCGCATGGTGGCGGAGGTACGGGACGTCATGGCGGGGACCGGGAGAGGGATGGCGAGGGAGAGAGTAGCCGCCCCGACCACGGTCGTCCAGTCACCCGCCGTTGGCCGCCATCTCCTGGTCTAGCATCAGGAGCGCCGCCTCGCCGAAAACTTCTGCCGGCAAGCGCGCACCTCACGCCCAATGAGCGTGAGGTTTCGCGCTCGACCGCAAGCAGGCGCAGTTCACCGAATTATGCGCCGATAGATTAGCGCCGCCAGCAATACAAGTACGACGAGTACCTGCAAAGCTCGCGAAACATGTCGCCGCTCGATGCGTGTAGACAACGGCGCCTTCCGTGTCGGCTTGGGGATCAGCGCTGCCACCCTGCTTGCGGCAAACGCGGCGTGATCGTCAACGCGTTTTTGTAATACACTTTTTTCAGCACTTCGTCCGGAAGACCGATACCGTACAGCTTCCAGAACGCGTGATAGCC
>DASWBG010000167.1:0-5948 GCA_036390715.1 Gemmatimonadaceae bacterium | reverse complement strand
CGCGTACACGAATCCCTCGAGGGGCCGGTAGTCGAGCTGGTTCCACATCGTGCGGTCGCTCAGCGGCTGTTCGTCGTAAAGGCTCTGCGCGTAGTGCGGATTGAATCTCCAGAAGTCGATCAGCTCGCAGGCGGCATCGATCTCCGCCTGGAACGCGGTCTTCGATTGACCGAGCATCGTCGCGGCGTTGAGTGTCTGCCTCCAGGTCGTCGCCAGTAGCTCGGCCGCTTTGAGGAACACCGCTGCACGATCCTCCCATGCCCAGTTCGCCCAGTCTCTCGCTGCTTCCTTTGCCGCGACGACGGCCTGATCAATGCTTGCCGTACTCGCACGGTGCCACTGCGCGAGTACGTGGCGGTGGTCGTGCGGCATCACGGATTCGGCGAGCTCGCCGGTGTGAACTTCTTTACCGCCAATGATGTTAGGAATGTCGATTCTTTCATTGGATATCGAGCGCAGACGGTCTTTGAGCGCCGCTCTTTCCGGAGATCCCGGCGCGTAGCTTTTGATTGGCTCGTTGACCGGCGGCGGTACGCGACGATTTCCGTTGAACCCCGCGAGAGTTCGCACCGGCGTTTCCGGAGCGGCGCTTTGGGAGCCGAGGTCATCGTTGGTTGGTTTTGCTTTGCGTGTGCTGGCGCCGGAGGAGCCGGAGCGGACGGGCTTGACTGCGGAGGCGGACATTCCTGAATTCCTCGAGATGGCGTGCGGAATACTCTCGAAAGATACGACCCGCCGACTCAAAACGGACCCCTTTCGGGCTTCTCGCGCTTGGTACAGTGAGCTAGAGTGCGCCGAATGGTGAATCACGCGTCGAGTTATCAATTGAGGCCGTCCCAGAGTGGGCCTCACGTCCCAACCCTGGCCCGCGCTCATCTAGATCAGTGGGTAAGCCGGACAGCGCGTCTGTCGCTGACGCTCCTACTCGCGGCGTGCGTGCACGAGCCGGTGGAGTGGGGTAACGTGTCGTACCGCCAGTCACAGCTCGGCGATCCCGATACCCGGAGCGCCATGATGAGCGGAAACATGCCGGTGATCGCGGGGATGAGCGCCACGTGCATGGGGTCGATTCGCAGCGCTGGAAACGCCAGTGAATTATTTCGCGTTTGGTGGTCGTCGCGAAGCGACAGCAACGTCGTGCTCTGGATGCAGCGCTCCGGGGATCAGGGCAGCACTTGGCAAGCCCCGGTTGAAGTAGAGTCCCGCGATCGTGGCCGTCGCGGCTGCGATCGCCCCGCACCCGGAATTTTCTATGATCCGTCGAGTGGCTACGTGCATCTCGTCTATTTCATTGAGGCGAGCGATGGGGCGGGCGTATTCTTCGCGCACTCGATGGACCAGGGCGGGATGTTTCACTCGCCGGTGCCAGTGGTTTACGGCAATTCCCCTTCGTTTGCGAGTGTGGCCGCGCACGGCGACAGCGTCGTCGTGGTGTTCGAGGATCCAAACTCCACGCGGCCGACGATCGGGATCGTGCTGTCCCACGTCACGGGTCACATTTTCGACCAGCGCGCACAGGTGACACCAGACGATGTTCTTGCGATCGCGCCCTGGATTGCCCTTGATCACAACAGAATCAGAGTTTGGTGGAAAACGCCCGACGATTCCGTGGGGAGGGCGGAGCGGGTGGGGTATCGCGATGGAATCTGGCGGTGAGCGCTCGGTCTAGTGCTACGCGAGGAGCCTGGCGGTGACGGCCCTTGTCCAATGCTACGCCAGGAGCAGCCTACCAGGTCATCGCGGAGTTGCCGTTACTGTTTCGCTGTGTCTGTACTTCCGGATTCCAATCGGTCGCGAATGTTCTGAGGAAGAATCTGCCACTGCTCCGGGCGTAGCAACTTCTCCGAAGCGGCGACCGCTCGCGCCGTATTACCCGACGCCTCCTCGAGCATTAGCGCCACGCTACCCGCCATCTGCGTGACATCGCCAGCTTCCTGCGACTTCGAGAGCAGAGCGCGAATGTTCCTGTAGATCCTCCCGTTCTTCGCCTGGAGCGTATCCGCAACGTCGGTGAGCCCCAGGATCTGAACCGCGCTCAGATGCAGCGAATCCTTCATCGCGAGAATCTCGGCGACTGGATTGGGAACAGTGGCATCGATGCCTGGAGCCTTTTCGGGCTCGCGCGAAGGCGCATCTGAGCTTCCCGCAACCTCGACCATCGACAGCGCGAGTGGGGCACCACCTAGCTGCAGATCGATAATCATCTGCTCGGGATTCTTTGTGTGGCGAGTGATCGTTCGTTGCGTCGGGGCGAAACCCATGTGCTTCACCTGAAGCACGTACTGCCACGCCGTCTCGGGGAAGAAAATCCTGTACCGCCCGTCCGCGTCGGTCGTGAATGTGCGGGTGAGACCCGAGCCGAGCGATGTCGCACCGACCTGAGCGTCGGCGACCGGCCTGCCGGTTAGATCCGTGACACGTCCGGTGAGAACGTCAGAACGGGTTGCTGTCTGCGCGCAAAGTCCTGCCGACGCCAGACAGAGAGCCAAGATGGATAAGACAGTTCGCATCAGTCAACCGAGGGGACTTCTCTATAATCAGTGTCCGGACGCGCGGGTGCAACACTCGGATTGCGCCGGCCTTTCCGCGGGACTGTACGGTAGAGTACTTGCAACGAGCGGCGGCATGACTCGATACATCGGTGCGCACACAATCGACAACGGCGGCATCCACATGGCGGTTCTCCGGGCAGGGAATGCGGGGATGACTGCTCTTCAGGTCTTCACCGCGATCCCACGCTTTTACGGGGACAAGGCCACAATCAAGCCCGAACGCGTGGCCCGCTTCAAGGCGGCGCTGGCGAAGACCAGCATCAAGCCGGCGAATGTCGTAGTGCACGCGGCCTATGTGCTGAGTGTCGCGACACCCGACGACGAGAAGTGGGCGAGAGCCAGCGCCGGGCTCACCAAGGAGCTGGAAAGATCGAGCGCTCTCGGCGTCGGTGCGGTGTGTTTTCACCCTGGCTCGGCACTAACGAGCGATCGCGCGGACTCGGCGAAGCGCATCTCCAGGGCGATCACGGAAGCCCTGAAGACAGTCGAATCCGACACGCGTCTTCTCGTGGAGAACACTGCCGGCGCCGGTAAAACCATGGGAAAGACGGCGCAGGAGGTAAAGGAAATCCTTGCGGGCGTTCCTGCATCTCTCCGGGCGAGAACCGGCTACGGACTCGACACCTGCCATCTCTTTTCCTCGGGCTACGACATCACCGCGTCGAAGCAGGCATTCACTGCGGTGCTGGACGAATTCGAGGAAGCCGCAGGGGAGGCGCCATCTTTCTTCCATCTGAACGACAGCGCGGGAGAGCTGGGATCAAACAAGGATCGCCACGTTCTCATAGGGGACGGGCACATCGGGAAGCAGCCGTTCGAGTGGCTCATGCATGACCGGCGCAGCAGTGATGTGCCGCTCATTCTTGAGACCCCGCAGCAGAACTACGAGATAGCAGACGACGACGATTCACCCGACCCGTACGACGTGAAAATGGTGAATCTGCTGGAGGAATTGGGGGGAAAATGAGGCAAGCACGCGGACCAGCCGGGCCCGAAAAGTCGTTTTTCCCTCTGGGATTTCGTGTTTTTCATAGGGAAACTCTTTGCTTTCCCTATTGCTTTCGTCTCGCGGGACTATAGTTTGCGTCGCTGACGGACGGCGTTTCACACTGGTACCAACTCGCATCCGATCACCAAACAAGGAGACAAGATGGCAGCAAAAAAGAAGAGCAAAGGAAGGAAGAAGTCCTCGTCCCGGAAGTCTTCGGCCAGAAAGTCATCTAGAAAGGCGGCAAGGAAAGGCGGTCGGAAGAGCAGCCGCCGGAAATCCTCGGGCAAGAAGCGCACGCCAAACGCGGCATTCATGAAGCCAATGCAGCCGAGCAGCGATCTCGCCAGCGTAGTGGGCAGCTCACCGATGCCACGCACGGAAGTGACGAAGAAGCTCTGGCAGTACATCAAGCGGAAAGGTCTTCAGGATGCGAAGAATCGCCGCATGATCAACGCCGATGATAACCTTCGTCCGATCTTTGGCCGTGGGCAGGTCTCCATGTTCGAGATGACGCGGCTCGTCAACAAACATCTCAGGAACCCCTAGGCTAATTGGCAACTTCGTCTAACGCGGGGCGCGCTCAAAAGGCGCGCCCCGTTTCGCAGCAGTCCCGAGTCCGTAACCTCTGGGAGAATTTCAAGTCGATCGTCGGCGCACTGGCGATCTTCCTCGTCCTGCGGGCGTTCCTCGTGGAGGCTTACCGCATCCCGTCGGGCAGCATGATCCCGACGCTCCTCGTCGGTGACTGGCTCTTCGTCAACAAGGCGATCTACGGCGCCCACATTCCATTCAGCAACGCGAGCCTTCCGGCATACCGGGATCCACACCGGGGCGACGTGGTTGTATTCGTTTCGCCCTATCAGGCGGACCAGGCCAAGCGTGGAGAGGATCCGACACCGACGCTGGTAAAGCGCCTGGTGGGCACGCAGGGCGACACGCTCTACATGCGGAACGCGATTCTCTACGTGAATGGAATCGCGCAGCGCCAGGGGTACGGTGTGGCTGCGCAGGTAGATCCCGACATCGGCAACTCCGTCGACTCGTTGTTCGACTGGCAGAAGAAGGTTGGTCTCAAGTCATCGCGATTCGGAGCCGCGCCCGCGCAGCCCACGCACGATAACTGGGGGCCTTTCGTTGTTCCTCCGAACAGACTCTTCATGATGGGAGACAGCAGGTACAACTCGAAGGACAGTCGCTACTGGGGTTTCGTCCCGAGGGAAAACGTGAGGGGGAAGCCGCTGTTCGTGTACTACTCCTACAACGCGGACGACAGCGATCGCCCGCTGCCGATGCTCACCGATATCAGGTGGAGCAGGATCGGGCACTGGATCAGATAGTTACCCATCGCCGGCGCTCGGCGTCGAATCGGAAAGAGGAGACTGCTCTCCCTATGATTCGACAGGAAAATCTATGGACGACATCCGCTCGGGAGTTACATTGGACGCCGTGACGAAGCCCCATCCCGTCGAGAAGCGCCGCCGGCTGTTCAAGTCGAGCGAATGGGATCTTGAAGAGCCGGCAGCGTTCACGAGGATCGCGCGATCCCCCGTGGAGCTCGCGCTGATAACGGGTGTCGTGATTCGTCTCTTCCGCGCCGTCGTTCTCACCCACGGCCAGGCCACCAGCGCTTACCTCGGTGCGGCGCTCGTACTCGGGACGCTCTTTCTACTTGGAATGGCGACGCTCCACCTCGGAAGATTTCCCGTGCGCGAGTGGCCATGGCGCGCCGCGCTGTTCGCGGTGTTCGAGACGGCGGGCGAGATGGCAGTCAGCCTGGTGCTGATCGGCCTGCATCGCGAGCCGTGGGGAACGGCCAGAGCGGAATACACCGACTGGCAGCCAATGGCGACCGGGGTCCTCTTTTGGCGGCTGATCGCAGTTTGCCTTTGGGCACTGCTGCTGGGTGCAACCGTTCAGTTCATTCGCGGCCGCGTACTCAAGGAAACCGGCAGAGAGGTCGAGCCGAAAACTCTTCCCGACGGGCAGCCATTCATCGAGAGAAGGAAGAGGGACGAGTTCTAGCTCTGGCCCCTCTAAACCAAAGCTGAAAAGTGCAACTGAACGGGTGCCAGCGGTCAGTTGCAGAGATCCCAGCTCGATAGTTCACTACGCTCCGACTTTTCTATCGGTGATCAGGGCACAGCCAGTTGCTTGTGCCGCGAGCGCCACCGAGGTAAGTCCGGGCGCCGTGAACTGATCACGGGCAACTGGGGTGCTGACGTCAGGCACCCGTTTAGTTGCAGTTTCAGTCTTATGCGGCGGTGGTAGCTTCCTCGCAGTACTTATCGAAAGCTCGAGTAAGATCCTTCGCGATGTCGTCGGCGCTACGGCCTTCGATCTGATGCCGCTCGAGCATGTAGACGAGCTCGCCATCTTTCAGCAGTGCGATCTGGGGTGAGCTCGGC
>DASWBG010000166.1:0-20681 GCA_036390715.1 Gemmatimonadaceae bacterium | reverse complement strand
CAGCTCCTGACGGCGATTCCGCAGTTTACGCCCGCCGTAGATAATGAGGTGAAGCGCTTCTGTAAGTGACCGACTCTGACCCCGTGGCCGGCCGGTGGGACAGCTCCTACCATGCGCCGGTCATGGTCGAAGAGGTGGTGGCGCTGTTCAAAGGCGCGAGGCAGGTTCTGGATTGCACGTTGGGCGGAGGAGGGCACAGCGAAGCCCTCCTCGCCTCTGGTTCCTCGGTGGTGGCGATCGATCGCGACGAGGCTGCCGTAACCGAAGCACGAGAGCGGCTGGCGCCCTACGAGGCGTCAGGCCGCTTTCTCGCTTTGAGGGGGAATTTCGGCGAGATCGATCGCATTCCTGAGCTCGAGGGACGCACTTTCGACGGGATCCTCGCCGACCTCGGCGTTTCCTCCCAGCAGATCGATACGGACGAGCGGGGTTTCTCTTTTCGGCCTGGTGCGTTACTCGACATGAGGATGGACCGTCGCTCTATCGGCACCGCCGCCGATTTGCTCAACACCCTCGATGAAGCAGACCTATCCCAAATCTTTCGCGACTACGGAGACGAGCCGCGCGCCAATCGGCTTGCGCGGGAGATCGTGCGTCGCCGCGAGCGAAAGCCAATGCATGTGAGCGATGATCTCGTGGACGCGATTCGCGGAGCCTATGGAGCGCGCACCGGCCCCAGCGAGTTCGCCAGATTCTTCCAGGCGGTCCGTATCGCCGTCAACGACGAGCTCACCGCGCTCGAGCGGGCCCTCCCTATGTTGCGCGATGTGCTCGAGGCACGAGGTGTCCTCGCCGTGATCTCCTACCACTCAGGAGAGGACCGTCTCGTCAAGCATACCATCCGCGAATGGAGTCGCGACTGCATTTGCCCACCGAAGCAGCTTCAGTGCACCTGCCGCGGCAAAGCGCTTGGTGAGGTCGTGACCAAACGCGCACTCGCGGCGAGTCCGGCGGAGATCGGCGCGAATCCCCGCTCGCGCAGCGCCAGATTACGAGCATGGCGAAAAGCCGCGTAGCATTCCGGGGGCGGACCCTGGTGGGCGTCATACTCGGCATCTTCGTGCTCGTTGCGCTTGCGATTGTGTGGCGGCGAACGATCGGAATCAGCCAGTCGGAGCGGCTGGCAGCACTCGATGCCAAGCGCATTGGTCTGGAGGGCGAGCGGGCGCGCCTCGAGAGCGAAATTCGTGACGCTTCTGCGAGGCAGACACTCGGCGCGACAGTGGAGCATCGACTCGGCATGCACATTCCGACGGACAAGCAGGTAGTGATACTCCCGCGCACCGCGAGATGAAAACCCGTAAGCGCGTCGCGATCGTTCACGCCTTCCTGATCTTTTTCGCGCTCGCACTCGTTGCCCGCGCGGCGAAGGTGCAGGTTATCGAAGGTAAGGACTGGGTTGCGCGCGCACGGCGGCAGCACTTCTTCGCAGGCTCAATGTCTGCCCCGCGTGGGGAGATTCTGGACGCGAGCGGGAACACGCTGGTAGAAAGTCGCGAGATGACGCGCGTCGCCGTCGCGCTGCCCGAAGTTCGCGATACTGCTTTCGTGCTCAAGGCGCTGAACCACGCGCGAGTTGATGCGGATGCCGTTCGTGCGGCCATCGCGCGGCGTCGCCGTTGGATCGACCTTCCCGGTCTCTACACGACAGCCGATGTTGCATCGCTCTCGAAGCTGAACGGCATCCACCTGACGCCGGTGCTGCAGCGCGTCTACGCCAATTCAGGCGGCATCAAGCGAATCGTCGGCTCCCTGGACGGC
Source organism: Gemmatimonadaceae bacterium (assembly GCA_036390715.1). GTDB lineage: Bacteria > Gemmatimonadota > Gemmatimonadetes > Gemmatimonadales > Gemmatimonadaceae > UBA4720. The sequence goes on along the minus strand of DASWBG010000166.1, from coordinate 18,920 downwards.
CAGGGGAATCCCATGGATGGCTTGGAGCTCGCGCTCGACACGTTACTCCGGGGCGATTCCGGAAAAGTAAGACTGGCCCGCGACAAGGATGGCCGCGCGCTCGATTCTCCCGACGGGTGGACCGAACAACCTAAGGCTGGGTCGACCGTCGTGTTGACGATCAACAACACGCTGCAGGATATCTGCGAGCGGGAGCTGTCGATTGCGGTAGATAGCCTGCGTGCTGACGGCGGCGACATCGTGGTGATGAACCCGCACACGGGCGAGATTCTCGCGCTGGCAAGCAACAGAGTTGGCAGGACGACATTCTCAAATACCGCTGTCACAGAGCCGTTCGAGCCGGGCTCGACACTCAAGCCGTTCGTCGCGGCATCGCTCCTGGAGAATGGCCGAGCGCGGCCCACGGATATCGTCGACACGCACAACGGAAGGATCGAGCTAGATGGCCGCGTCATCACCGACATGCACAAGGCGCAGTCACTCTCGCTCGCCGACGTGATACGTTATTCGAGCAACGTCGGCATCGTCGAGTTCGGCCAGCGGCTGACACCGCGCCAGAAATACGAGACATTTCGTAATCTCGGTTTCGGGATGCCACTCGGCGTGCCACTTCCGGCGGAGGCAGCGGGAACTTTGCGCGAGCCCAAGCAGTGGTCGAAGCAGTCGAGCGCGTCGATCCTCATGGGTTATGAAATCGCGGTCACACCGCTCCAGCTCGTCACAGCGTACGCGGCGATAGCAAATGGCGGAGAGCTTCTCGAGCCGCATCTGGTGAAGGAAGTTCGTTCGATCGATGGAAAGGTGCTGTACCGCGCGAAGCCGCGCTCGGTGCGGCGCGTGATGTCGGGCGAGGTGGCGCGCACGGTTCAGCAAATGCTGCTTGCCGTGGTGCGGGAGGGAACCGCAACCAAAGCGGATCTGGCGACCTTCGACGTTGCGGGAAAGAGCGGCACGGCGCGACGGACATCGCAGAACGCTGGTTACGTCGCCGGAAACTATACCGCGTCGTTCGTCGGTCTATTTCCTGGCAACGATCCACAATACGTCGTCCTCGTCAAGCTCGACAATCCGAGGGGCGCACATTACGCCGGCGGTGACATCGCCGCGCCCGTGACCCAGATCGTGCTGCGTGCGGCGCTCGCGGCACGGGATGCGGCGCTCGATCGCGAAGACTTGGCGGCGTCGGAGAAGACCGCCGTCGCGCAATCGCACGTTGATCCTGCCGGCCACACGAATTCAGTAGCAGAGGTGAAATTCGCTCGTAGGAATGATGCGGAGGAACCGGATCGGCCGGCCCAGGATTCGTACGACCCGAACCGGAACGTGGCGAAGCTCGGCCCGAGCGAAGGCACGGCCTCGTACGTCATAGAGCTACCTGCGTCTCTGAAATCGGCAGCCGTGGCGATCGCTTCCCGCGCCATTCCCGATGTGCGAGGGCTTTCAGTTCGCGAAGCGGTGCGGGCAATCCACAACGCCGGCTTTCGGGTTCGACTTATTGGTGCATCGGCGGCGGGAACGTTTCCCGCGGCGGGAACGACCGCCGCACCTGGCACACTCGTTCAGCTGAGCCGTCCACTCGAATGAGAGTGAGCGTCACCGCAATAAGAGCCGCGCTGGCAGAGCGTGGTTTGCTTGTTGGAGTGAGCGGTGAGATTCCTGATGACGCAGCGGGAATCTCCGACGACAGCCGCAAGGTTTCTCGTGGCGATCTCTTCATCGCGGTTCGAGGGTGGAACAGCGACGGTCACGATTTTCTCGATGCCGCAGCTCAACGCGGAGCCGTGATCGCGATTGTCGAGGACGCGTCCCGAACTTCGATGCCGTCGCTGGTGGTGAGGGAAGGACGCCGCGCTGCCGCCGTCGCATCGGCAACCGCGTACGGAGATCCAGCCCGCAACCTCAGACTGCTCGGCGTCACCGGCACGAACGGAAAGACGACGACGACTTCAATCATGCGCCACCTCTTCGACGAGGGTGATGGATCGAGCGCGTCGATCGGAACGCTTGGAGTACTGATCGGCAGTGGAGGAGAGATACTGCCGGGTGGGGGCGGCCTTACGACTCCGGGTCCAGTGGAGCTGCAAAGGATCCTGCGTGAGCTGGCCGATCGGCGAGTACGAACGATCGCGATGGAGGTATCGTCGCACAGTCTCGACCAGCGGAGGGTTGACGGCCTCGAGTTTGATGTCGCGGTTTTTACCAACCTCACGCGCGATCATCTCGACTATCATGGAACGATGGAGAAATATCTCGAGGCGAAAGCGCGGCTGCTGGATTACCTGAAGGCCGGAGGGACAGTGGTCATCAACGCGGACGCTCCGGAATGGAAATCGCTGAGACCGCGCTCGCGGCCACTCACGTTCGCGGCGCGGCAATCCGCCGACATTCGTGCCGAGGACATCCGCTATACATCGGAGGGAAGCAAGTGGCGGCTTGTCACCCCCCGTGGATCTGCGGATATCGCGCTGCCCCTGATCGGCGACATCAACGTTGAGAACGCGCTCGCTGCTGCTGCGACTGCGTTCGCGCTCGGACAAACGCCGACAGCGATTGCTGACGGTCTGCATACGGTTCCCCAAGTCGCGGGCAGGCTCGAGATCATATCAAGGAGCCCCACCGTCCTCAGGGATTATGCTCATACGCCCGACGCTCTCGAACGAAGCCTGAAGACCGCCCGTGCCTTCACGCGCGGCAAGTTGATCGTGGTGTTCGGGTGCGGCGGCGACCGCGACAAAGGAAAGCGCCCGCTGATGGGCGGGATCGCCGAGCGCGGCGCCGATTGCGCTATCGTTACAAGCGACAATCCGCGAACCGAAGATCCGGACGCCATCATCGACGATATTGAAGCCGGAATGCGCAGCTCGAAGCATGAACGTGTGACTAATCGGCTCAGCGCCATTCAGCGCGCGATCGATCTTGCCGAGGATGGCGACATCGTGCTGCTCGCCGGGAAGGGGCATGAGACGTATCAGATTCGCGGAACCACTTCGTACCCATTCGACGAGAAGGAAATCGTGAGAGAGATGACGCGGAGCCACGCGTGAGCACGGGGTTCTGGACGCTGGACCGGATCGCCGCGGCGCTGATGGATCAGGCTACCGGCAAGCTTCCCCGTGGATCGTCCGAAGTCAGCGGCATAACCACGGACACGCGCAAGATCGGCAAGGGCGATGTGTTCGTCGCTTTGCGTGGCGAGCGGTTCGATGGCCACGATTATCTCCGCGACGCGGTACGGGACGGAGCCTCGGCGCTCGTCGTTTCGCGCGCTCCCAAGCTCGATACTCTGGGTGTTCCGATCTTCGAGGTGCGCGATACTTTGATCGCGCTCGGCGCCCTCGCCCACTATTGGCGCCGCGCCTGGGGGAAGACGATCGTCGGCGTGGCGGGAAGCAACGGCAAGACGAGCACAAAGGATCTTCTTAGAGCGGCACTCAGCCGTTCGTATACTGTCCACGCAACCACCGGCAATCTCAACAACCGGATCGGAGTCCCGCTCACGCTGCTCGCGCTCCAGCCTGAGACCGATGTGGCGGTGGTAGAGCTGGGCACGAGCCTCCCGGGCGAAGTCGCGATTCTGACAGACATCGTTGAGCCCGATATCGCGCTGGTCACGTCCATCGCGGAGGAACACCTGGAAGGCCTGGGCGATCTCGCGGGTGTTTTGCGCGAGGAGGCCGCCATCTATGAAGGAGTCGCTGTCGGCATCGCTCCTTCGGCGCAACTGGAAATCGCCCAAGCGGCGCGCGGAAAGGCGAAGCGGGTGGTCGTCGCGGGTCTCGATGACAACGCCGATGTCAAGCCCGATCGCTGGGAAATCGGTCCGGATGGACTCGGCGTTATAGAAATCGCCGGTGCGACCGTGCGGCCTCCGGTGCGCGGACTTCACAATCTCAGAAACACGATGCTCGCGCTGGCTGTTTCCCGCGAGTGTGGCGTGAGCTATGAGGACGCAGCCGCGGGGATCGCCGGGATGCCGCAACCGAAGATGCGCTCGGCGTGGGAGCAGGTGGGCGACGTCACCCTGATCAACGACGCCTACAACGCGAATCCCGGATCAACCCGTGCAGCGATCGAGCTCTTGAACGGAACAGGTAGCGGACGGCAGAGGGTAATCGTCCTTGGTACGATGCGGGAGCTCGGTGCGGCGTCGGAACAATGTCACGCCGATATCGCTGGTCTCGCGTTGGCATCTGGAGCGGACATCGTCGCGGGCATCGGCGAGTTCGCGCCCGCGCTCGAGAAGCACAAGGAGCGTGAGCGCGTAATCACGGCGCCCGATGTCGAAGATCTCTGGCCGCAGCTTCAGGCCAGGCTGCAGCGCAACGCGATCATATTGCTCAAAGCATCACGTGGTGTGCAGCTCGAGCGTCTTGTACCACATCTAACTACCTGGGCTACCGCATAGTGCTGAACTATCTGCTCGTTCCATTCGTAGGACTGCCGCACTTCGGGTTTCTGCGACTGTTTCAGTGGATAACCTTTCGCGCGGCTGGTGCAGCGGTGAGCGCGATTCTGCTAACCTGGATCGTCGGCCCCGGAATCATGCGCCGACTGCGCCGAATGCGGCTCAACCAGGTGATACGCGAAGGCACGCCCGACGCCCACCAACAGAAGGGCAGAACTCCGACAATGGGCGGCCTGATAATACTCGGGGCGACACTCAGTAGCACCGTGCTTTGGGCACGACTTGACAACCGTTACGTGCTCATCGCCATGATCTCGATGGCGTGGATGGGAGCGATCGGCTTTCTGGACGACTACCTGAAACTCAAGCAGAAGCTTGCCGGCAGGAAGAACACGGGCCTCGTCGAGAAGTACAAGCTCGCCGGCCAGGTCACCCTCGGTTTTGCGGTTGGCTACTACCTCTGGAAGCATCCCCTCTCCACGCTTCCTGGCGCGTCGACGACGCTGCCGTTCTACAAGTACATATTGATCGTTCCGCTCACCGCGGGGCTCGGGTGGCTGTACGTCTTGTTCGTGACGTTCGTGATGACCGGTACGAGCAACGCAGTCAACGTCACCGACGGATTGGACGGGCTCGCAGCCGGTCTTACAGCGATCGCAGCGTTGACGTTTGCATTCTATGCGTACGTGGTGGGGCGCGTCGATGCGAGCCAGTACCTGCACGTCTATTTCCTGCGCGGATCCGGAGAGCTGACGGTCTTTTGCGCGGCCCTGATGGGGGCGTGTATAGGATTTCTCTGGTACAACACGCATCCGGCCGAAGTTTTCATGGGCGACACCGGATCGCTGGCCCTGGGCGGCGCGCTCGCAGCGGTCGCGATTCTCCTCAAGTCGGAATTCCTCCTCCTTCTCGTCGGCGCGGTGTTCGTGGCCGAGATGATGTCGGTGATCCTGCAGCGGTTCGTGTTCAAGTACCGCAAGCGACGGTATGGAATCGAGTACGCGCGCGAGCACCGGGTCTTCAAGCGAGCTCCGCTCCACCATCACTTCGAGGTGAAGGGTTGGGATGAAGCTCAGGTCGTGGTGAGATTCTGGATCCTCGGAGTGTTGGCCGCTTTCATCGCCCTGAGCACGCTGAAATTACGATGACGCCGCGCGAGCTCGTGGCGCGTGAGGGCGAGATCGCCGTTATCGGCCTCGCCCGGAGCGGCCGTGCCGTGGGGATGCTGCTGAGAAAACACGGCTATAACGTTTACGCATCGGACGTAGTCTCTTCACCCGACACGGGACGGTGCGCAGAGGAGCTGCGTGCGCAGGGCGTCGTCGTCGACGTCGGCCGACACGATCTGGAGCGACTCGCGCGCGCGGCGCTCGTCGTTACCAGCCCGGGCGTTCCACCAAAGGCACGGCCTCTGGCGTTCGCGCGCGAGAAGGGCATTCCGATCGCGAGCGAGGTTGAAATAGCGCTCAACTTTCTCGAAGGACCGCGGCTCATCGCCGTCACCGGCACTAACGGCAAGACCACCACGACTGCCCTCATCGCTCATCTTCTGCGCGGACTGGACCTCGAGGCGATCGAGGCAGGCAACATTGGAACGCCTCTCTCCGAGATCGCGATCCGTGAGCAGCAGCCGAAATGGATTTCGCTGGAGGTGTCGTCGTTCCAGCTGCACGATACGCCGAGTCTCAAGCCCGCCGTGGGCGTGCTCACGAATCTGAGTCCCGATCACCTGGACCGGTACGCGACCGTGGAGGAGTACTACGCCGACAAGGCGCGCCTCTTCGCCAACGCCGACGCGGAATCGGTCTGGGTCGTGAATCGCGATGACAAGGGAGTGATGCGAATGGTACGCGATGTAGGCGGCCACAAGTATTCGTTCTCGCTAACGAAAAAGGCCGAGGCATCGCTCGATGCACGCACCGGCGAGCTGATGGTGCTGGGAGCGCCGCTTCTCTCGCGCATGGATCTCCCCCTTCTGGGCCAGCACAATGTCGGAAACGCTCTGGCGGCGTCGCTCGCGGTAATGGCGGCTGATCGTTCCCACCAGACGCAGAAGGCAAGGAAGGGAATAGCAAAGGCGCTGAAAACCTTCCGGTCCCTTCCGCACCGACTCGAGCTGGTCGGCGAATACGATGGCGTGCAGTGGATCAATGATTCAAAGGCGACCAATGTCAGCTCAACCGCAGTCGCAATTGACGGTATGGAGCGTCCGACCGTCCTATTGCTCGGGGGCAGGCACAAGGGAGAAACCTATACGTCCTTGTCCGAAGCGGTTCGAAGGAAAGTGACGAAGGTGATCGCCTATGGCGAAGCGGCGCCGATCATTGCGACGGACCTTCGTCCAGTAGTGGATGTCGTCCGGCTCGGCTCCGATTTCGACGAGGTGGTTCAGACGGCGCGCGCCGCGGCGCACGCCGGCGAGGCGGTGCTCCTGTCACCGGCTTGCTCGAGCTACGACATGTTCTCGAACTACGAGGAAAGAGGTGAGCGCTTCCGCGCGCTCGCGGCAATGGAAGCGTAGGCAAAGGAAGCGCAAATGGAAGCAACAGCAAATCTGATAGACCGCTGGCACATGGGCCTCGAGGCCCGCATCCTCGTCATGCTCACAGCTGTTCTGCTGGCGTTTGGTCTCGCGACCGTCTACAGCGCCAGCGCAATCGTCGAGATGCAGGCGGGCTACGGACACGCCCACCTCCTCATCCGACAGGTCGTGGGAATGGCCATCGGCCTGACGCTGTTCGCGATCGCCGCCAAGCTGGATGCGGAAGTCTGGGAAAAATGGGCGTGGCCGGTAATGATATTGTCGCTCGTGCTCCTCGTTATCGTGATTCTCCCTTTCACGGCGGGAATTGCCCCGCGAGTGCACGGTTCCAGGCGATACCTGTTCGGCGCGTCGCTACAGCCCTCGGAGCTGGCCAAGCTCGCCGTCATCGTCTGGACGTCAATGCTGGTGATAAAAAAAGGACCCGCGCTCAGGCGACTCACGAAGGGTCTCCTTCCATTTCTCGTGGTAATCGGAGCGCTCGACATTCTCGTGATGCTGGAGCCGGACCTCTCGACCGCGATGATGTTCACTCTGATGATGAGCATAATTCTCTTCGCCGGGGGTGTGCGCATTGGACACTTCGTGGCGCTGGGGGTGATGCTCATTCCGCTTCTTTACGTAAAGATCGAAAGGCTCAACTACGTGCTGTTGCGGATGTCGGCCTTCTTCGATCCCGGCGCGGCACCTCTGGAGGTGAATTATCAGCTCCGGCAGTCGCTCATTGCGGTGGGGTCGGGCCAGATATTCGGTGTCGGGTTTGGCAGGGGGCGCCAGCAGTATGGCTTCTTGCCCTTCGGATATGACGACTTCATCGCCGGCCACATCGGCGAGGAATGGGGATTCGTCGGACTCACTCTGCTCGTGCTCGCCTTCGCCCTCTACGCGGCGCTAGGCTTCAGAATCGCCCGAAAAGCGCGGACGCCCTTTCTGCAGCTGGTCGCCGTAGGATTGACGGTCACGATGGTGTTGACAGCGTATCTTCATATCGGTGTGGCAACGGGATTGCTTCCGACCACCGGATTGACGCTGCCGTTCATCTCGTACGGCCGCTCGAATCTGATTCTCTCTCTTCTCATGACCGGCATTCTCGTCAACATCGGCAGTTCCCGTGAAAAGGTATTTGGCGGAGCAGCGACGGATCCACTCGCTCTTCGCGCGCTCCCAGCTAGATGAGGATCATCTTCGCGGGAGGCGGTACGGGTGGACACCTCTACCCGGGACTCGCGATCGCGCGTGCGCTGAAAAAAGCTGACCCACGCGTCGAGCCGTTTTTTATCGGAGCTAAGCGCGGCATCGAGCGTGACGTGCTCCCGCAATTCGGATGGGCATTCGAGCTGCTCGACCTTCATCCGCTCTATCGATCGCGTCCGTGGGAGAACTGGAAAACGATCCGGGGCGCAATGAGTGCGTGGCGGAGGATTGGCGGCGAAGTACGCAGTGAGCCTCCCGCTTGTGTTGTCGGAACTGGCGGCTATGCGTCCGGTCTGGCGTTGGGGTACGCTGTCGCGCACCGCATCCCATTCGTGCTGCAGGAGCAGAACACCGCTCCCGGCATGACGACGCGCTTCTTCAGTCGGTTCGCCGCGCAAGTGCACCTCGGATTTCCCGAGGCGCGGCGGCATATCTCTCCGTCGAAACACACGGAGGTGTTCGACTCCGGCAATCCGATCGAGCCCCCGCCCGCGGACGCTTTCGAGAAAGCGCCCGCCCGAGTCAAATGGGGATTCGCGCCATCAAGCGGAAAAGTCTTGCTGGTGTATGGTGGAAGTCAGGGATCAAAGGCGATGAACGACGTGGTTGCCGCCTGGATCGACGAAGGGATTCCGCCTGATCTTTTCGTGATCTGGGCGACCGGGAAGGCGAACTACGACAAGCTCGCTCGCTACGACAGCGCCCGCGTCAAGGTCAGGGCGTACATCTCCCCGATGTCGGAGGCATACCGCGCCGCGGACTTCGCACTTTCGCGCGCCGGCGCGATGGCGACCGCCGAGCTATGTGCGTGGGGAATTCCCGTGATCGTGGTCCCGCTGCCCACCGCCGCGGCAGATCACCAGACCGCCAATGCAAAGGCGCTGGCCGCCGCGGGCGCAGCGGAGATGATCCGCCAGTCGGATCTCAACACCGAATCGCTTTCGCGGGCGATCGAGTCGATGCTATCGGATCCGACGAAGCTGTCGACGATGCGGGCAAAGGCTCTCGAGCGAGCCAGGCCCACCGCGGCAGCGGATATTGCCCAGCACATACTTCGTCTCGTCGAGCGCGAGCAGAAGCGGCGCTGACGCGAGTCGGATTGCCGCACCATACCGCAAATGACTTCAATCGATAGCTCCGATCAGCGCCCGATTCATTTCGTCGGGATCGCCGGCGCTGGAATGCGTGCGCTCGCCGAGCTAATCGCTCGACGCGGTGTTGCTGTTACGGGCTGCGATGCCAACCCGGGCCCGACTGAAGATCTGGCGGCACTCGGAATCAGTGTCGTCAAGGGACATAGCCCGGACCACGTGGATGGCGCGCGCGAGCTGATCGTTACATCCGCAATGCCGCGGAATCATCCCGAGCTCGCGCGGGCGCGAGAGCTGGGAATCCCAATAACGAGACGAGCCGAGGCGCTCGGACGCGCAGTTGCGGGCGGACGCGTCGTCGGGATCGCCGGCACCCACGGCAAGACCACGACGACGGTCATGACGACTGCGGTGCTGGCGGGTGCTGGCCTGAGGCCGACGGGGATCGCCGGTGGGCGCGTCGCCGAATGGAAGGGGAATCTGCACTACGAGTCGGACGAGCTGTTCGTCGTCGAGGCGGATGAATACGATCGATCCTTTCTGACACTTACGCCGAACATCGCCGTCGTGACGAACGTTGAAGCGGATCACCTCGACATCTATCGCGACCTCGAGGATATCCGCTCGACGTTCTCACGCTACGTGCGTGACGCCGCCGCGATTGTACTTTGCGACGACGACGTGGGCGCGAGATCTCTCGCTCTTCCATCGAGCGCGGAACTCATTCGTTACGGGATCAAGTCGCGCGATGCGCGTCTCGTCGCGAGCGATGTCCGTTCCGACGGGCAGTCGACGACATTCTCTGTCAGCTACGATGGCGATTCGCTTGGCGACGTCGCCCTGCGCGTGCCAGGGTACCACAACGTCCAGAACGCTCTCGCCGCGATCGGCGTCGGATTAGCGCTGGGCTTTTCGCTTGACGCAATACGCGGGGGACTCCTCAAGTTTGGCGGAGTGGATCGCCGTTTCCAGCGTCTTTTCGATATCGCCGGGGTGACGATCGTGGACGACTACGCGCACCATCCGACGGAGATTGCGGCGACGCTTCAGGCTGCGCGCGTATCGTATCCAGGCCGCCGCGTCGTGGCGGCGTTCCAGCCTCACCTTTTCTCGCGCACGCGTGACTTTGCCGACGCGTTCGGTCAAGCGCTGTGCGGCGCGGACAGCGTTTTCCTGGCGGAGATATATCCTGCGCGTGAACAGCCCATCCCTGGAATCACCTCAGATCTCGTGGCGTCGGCGATGAAGCGCGAGGGCAGTCCAGCTGTGTGGCAGGGAGCGCGCGCCGATCTGGCCGAGGCGCTAACACGGTTTGTCCGCGATGGAGATGTGGTGATCACAATGGGTGCTGGCGACATCACGCGCACGGGACCTGAGCTCAGGACGCGCTTGGAGATGCGAGGCAAATGATCTCCTCGGAACGACTCGGGAGACCGGGCTGGAAGATTCTGGGCGTCCTTTTTCTTCTCGCGGTCATTATGGCTGCCGCGTGGGGCCTCCGCGGGGCGGCGCGGCAGATGGCTTTCTTCCGCGTGCGAAACGTCGAGATCAGAGGCGTACGCTATCTCCAGCCGAACGAAATAATTTCGCGCCTGCGAATAGATACGATTGCCTCATTGTGGGATGATCTCGAGCCTTACCGGCAGCGCATCCGCGGTCATCCACAGGTGTCCGACGTCAGAATCACCCGTCGGATGCCGGGCACGCTCGTGGTGACGATACAGGAGAATCTTCCGGTGGCGCTGATCCAAACTCCCTCGGGCATGATCCCGTATGATTCGCTCGGCAAGCAGCTGCCGATCGATCCGGCGCGGACGAATCTCGACCTTCCAATTGTTGCGACAACCGATCCCGTTCTTCTTAAGCTCGTTGGGGCGATTCGTACGCAGGAGCCGCGGATGTTCGCGCGCATCGAAGAAGTGACGCGGACGGGCAGGAATGAGATTCTGCTCACGCTGTCGCGCGGTGCGGATGCCTCCGGGAAAACGGGCGCTACAGCGGCGCCGGAGAATCGCACACTGCGCGTGCTTGTTCCGGTAGGACTGTCAGTAGAGCGTTTGGCCGATATCTTTCCGGTTGAAACCGATCTCGCTCGGCGACAGGTACGTGTTGGAGAGCTCGATTTACGTTATCGCGATCAAGTCATCGCAAGGCTTCAATGAACCCCGAACGCATCATCGCTGGCCTGGACATTGGTTCCTCCAAGACGACCGCCCTGATCGCCCAGGCAGTCGGCGGTGACGGCAAGAGCGCGCCAACGCTGAAGATTCTCGGCGTCGGGCAGGCCCGCACGACAGGCCTTCGCCGCGGCGTCGTCTCCGACATCGAGGAGACCACGCGGTCGATCAAGAAAGCGGTTGAAGACGCGGAAAGGATGTCGGGCACCAAGATCGATACGATCTATGCCGGCATCGCCGGCGAGCACGTGCGCGCGATGATCAGCAAGGGAATCGTCGCTGTGAATGGTGACGAGATCTCGAAAGCCGATGTCGATCGGGCGAACGATGTGGCGCGCGCGCAACCCGTTCCGCAGGACCGGGAGCTGCTGCACGCGATTCCGCAGGAATACTCCGTCGACAAAAATCAGGGCATCCGAGATCCGATTGGCATGATCGGCACACGGCTAGAGACGGAGATGTATCTCGTGACGATCGGCGCGTCGCCGGCGATGAATTTGCGCAAATCCGTCGAGCGAGCTGGCTACCACGTTCGCGAGCTGGTGCTCGAGCCGCTCGCCAGCTCGCTCAGCGTGCTCACCGAGGACGAGAAGGAGCTCGGTGTCGCGCTCGTGGAGATGGGCGCGGGAACGACCGACATTGCGGTGTTCCATGAAGGAAAGATTCGTTACCTGGGCACCGTCAATTACGGTGGCAACAACGTCACCAGCGATATCGTGCAGGGCATCGGGGTAACGCAGGCCGACGCCGAGCGACTGAAGGAGAAATACGGGTGCGCGTACGAGCCGCTCGTCGATCCGACGGAGGTGATACAGCTGCCCAGCACAGTCGCGCAAGGCGATCGGCACATTCCACGCGAAGTCCTAGCACACATCATCCACCAGCGCATGGACGAGATCTTCAATCTCGTGCTGAGTGAGATCGAGCGAGCGGGTTTTGCGCAGCGACTGAACGGTGGCGTAGTGATCAGCGGTGGTGCCGCAGCGATGCAGGGCGTTGCCGAGCTCGCAGCGGACGTCTTCGGAACCGGGGTCAGGATCGGGTCTCCAGCGGAGAACATTGGCGGACTGAGTGATTCCGTCGATGCCCCACGCTTCGCGACAGTAGTCGGTCTCGCCCTCTACGGTGCGCATCGCTCGGCCGCCGGCTTCGCACCGAGCGGCAGGCACAGAGCGTTGGCCGGCGCGGGCGTGGATCGGTTCACTAGGCGCATCAAATCCTGGCTCGAGGATTTCTTCTAGCCGCTTCTCAGTTCCGGCGCCTGAAATCTTGCGAGTCTCGATTTCGTCGCCGGTCAGTCGGGCGGGGTATCCTCTTCGGCCGCACACTCGCTCTGGCGGAGCCCCTCACTACGCTCCTTCGCTCCGCTCAGTCGCGGGTCTCCTTGGTCGCTCGCTTGACGCGGTCTGCGAGGACACCCCACCCTCCTTCCCAACGAGATTCGGAACTGCGCTTCGGCTGTCTGGGGCCGTCACCACAGCGGATGTCGAAACCATCCTCGCGCCGAGGATCTCCTTGGACAAACTGCTCGCGCGCTTGCGCGCGCGGTGCTCCGCGCCGCCGATCGGCGGGGTGGGAGTGCCCCTGGCGGTTAGTTGCGGCGCACATAGTGCCCTGGGGCATAGGACTGCACGGTGTCCGCGTTGGACGGTGTGCAGTTACAGATCTATGCAGGGAGGTGAGGGTGTCCTCGCAGGCCGCGTCAAGCGAGCGACCAAGGAGACCCGCGACTGAGCAGAGCGAAGGAGCGTAGTGAAGGGCTCCGCCAGAGCGAGTGTGCGGCCGAAGAGGACACCCTCACCGACCACGCGCAGAGATGTCAGTCGAAGCGCACATTTCCGCTCGCGCACTGCGGAAAAATCATAAAATCGAGTGGCTCAGTGCGAGTGTGGATAACTCACTTGACAGGGGTTGTACTTTTTTTGACTCCCGCTCGTCTTTGCCTATGGTACTAATCGACTAACGGTCGTATACTTGCCCCAGATTTTTTTCCACAATCCTGCAGTGCCGGAGTTTCCAACCCGATGATATTCGAATTCGAGGAAAGCCAGTCACAAGCTGCCCGCATGAAGGTCGTGGGCGTCGGTGGCGGGGGCGGAAACGCCGTCAATCGCATGATCGAGGAGCACCTCGAAGGAGTGGAATTCATTTCGGTCAATACCGATGCCCAGGCTCTCCTCAATTCCAAGTCAGACGTAAAGATCCAGATAGGTAAGAAGCTAACTCGCGGCTTGGGCGCTGGAGCGCGGCCGGAGATCGGGAAACAGGCCATCGATGAAAGCAGGGAAGAGGTCGCGCGCGCGATGCACAACGCCGACCTCGTCTTCGTGACCTGTGGCATGGGGGGCGGAACTGGAACGGGTGCCGCACCCGTCCTGTGCGAGCTCGCTCGCGCAGCTGGTGCCCTGACAGTCGGAATCGTCACCAAGCCATTCCTGTTCGAAGGCCGCAAGCGCATGCGCCAGGCCGAGCTCGGCATCGCCGAGATGCGGAAGCACGTCGACACGATGATTGTGGTGCCGAATGAGCGACTCCTTGCCGTAGTCGGCAAAGGAATCCCCTTCCAGGACGCGCTCAAGAAGGCAGACGAAGTTCTGCTCCATGCCACTCAGGGAATCAGCTCCCTCATCAGCGTAACCGGGCTCGTGAACGTCGATTTCGCCGACGTGCGGACGGTCATGCAGGAAGGCGGCTCGGCGCTCATGGGAACCGGGATCGGCCGCGGTGAGAATCGCGCCATCGAAGCGGCACAGCAGGCGATCGCCAGCCCGCTTCTCGACAACGTCTCCGTCTCGGGCGCTACGGGCGTTCTAGTGAACATTACCGGCGGTGCAGACCTCACCCTCGGCGAAGTCCATCAGATCAACGAGATCATCCACGACGCGGTGGGTGAGGACGCGGAAATCATCTTCGGTGCCGTGCACGAGCCGGCGATGCAGGGCGAGATTCGCGTTACCGTCATCGCGACCGGCTTCGACCGTCCCCAGTCAGCGGCGAGCCAGCCGAGCATAATTGCCACGCCGTCTCCGATGCTGAGAGGGTCACCGGTCATTCCGCTTCGCCCGTTACGGGGAAATGGGCTGACGAGAAACACCCTCAACGAGATGCCAAAACGGACTACTCCGACGAGCAATCCGACCGTGACTCCAGAGAAGGATCGGTCGTCTCCTGAGCAGGATCTGAGTGACATGGAAATTCCGACTTTTATTCGAAGGCAGATGGATTGAAGCGGGTTAGCGTACGGCCAGCCAGTTATGCGGTTGTGGCGATCATGGCAATGGTCGCCATTTGGGCAACACCCTCGCTGGAAAAGAAGCAGATCTTTCCGTTGGAGCCTGTCGTCGTCACTCGACCTGGATTAGAGCCCGCGGATTTCCTGCTCCAGCCCCTCGTCATCGAAGCCTCCAACACCGAGTTGGTGGATACCCTGACGATCTCCGGTGTCATCCACTCCAGTCTCTACAACGCGCTGAACGAGAGCGGCGTCGGCGTTCTTCCGCCTTCGGCCCGCCACCAGCTTGCCTGGTCGCTCGCCGACATATTCGAGTACAAAGTCGACATGAGCCGCGACCTCAGACAGGGTGACAAGTTCCACCTGCTGGTGGAGCGCCTTCAGAAGCCAAACGGCGCCATCATCGTCAACAAGGTGCTCGGCGCTCGTCTCGCGCTCTCCAACGGCCACAGCCCGCTCGAAGCGATCCATTTCGATACGCCAGGCACCAGCACTGGCCAATATTACGACGCGAGCGGAATGTCTCTTCGCGCGGCCTTTCTTCGTGCGCCCGTCGCGTTCCGTCGCATTAGCAGCATTTTCGGTATGCGCAAGCATCCGCTCTTCGGCGAGTGGCGCAATCACACTGGAACCGACTACGCGGCGCCGATGGGCACGCCTGTCCGCGCAATCGGCGATGGCGTCGTGATCTTTGCCGGCACAAAGGGCGGCTACGGCAACATGATCGACATCCGCCATCGGAACGGGATGATCAGCCGCTACGGCCACATGCGGAACTTCGCGACTGGCATGCGACCGGGCACGCGCGTGGCGATGGGATCAACGATTGGCTACGTCGGCATGACCGGATGGGCGACCGGCCCGCACCTCCACTTTGAGATCCGCGTCGACGGCGTAGCGCGTGACCCGAAGCTGGCGCTGGAGAGCAGAGGCGGTGAGCCGATTCCGGCTGGCGAACGCGGTCTCTTCCAGAAGATGAGAAATCAGACGCTCGCAAGCCTGAACCAGGCGCATTTGGCGAACCTGTCCGAGTAACGACGCGACCAGCTCGCAGGACTTATCTTCAACCTGGACATCGCTGTCCGGGTTTTTTTTCGCCCTCCATCAAATCTCAACGACATGACGAGCAGGATACTTCGGCGCGCGGGGGACGTACCCACCCGATCGCTGTGGACAAAGATAAAGGACGTTGCGCTCACCGATGTCACCGCGATCGCGCGCGGTGGCGCAATCCAGGGCTCTCTGGAAGGTCTGGAGCAGATTCTCCTTGAGGCGGACTTCGGCGTTCCTACCACGATGAGGCTCGTCGCGGAAATCGAGGTCCAGGCGCGCCGCGGTTTCATCAAGACGCAGGACCAATTCCTCCAGGCGCTCGAGAAAGCGATCGAGACTTCCCTCCGGTCGGGGAACAGCGATCCCCGATTCGTTCGAGCGGAATCCGGACCAACAGTCGTGCTCGTCGTGGGGGTGAACGGCGCGGGGAAGACGACATTCATCGGGAAATTCTCCGACTTCCTGAAGGCGAATAAGATGTCGGTTCTCATCGGCGCAGCCGATACCTTTCGCGCGGGAGCCATCGACCAGCTGCGAACGTGGTCCGAGCGCACGGGCGCTGATTTCGTCGGTGGCAAAGCCGGCTCCGATCCCGCCGCTGTCGCGTTCGATGCCGTCGACGCCGGCGTCAGCCGCGACAAGGATGTCGTGATCGTCGATACTGCCGGCCGGCTTCATACGAGCGGATCGCTGATGGACGAGATGAAGAAGATCGACCGGGTGATCGGCAAACGACTTCCCGGCGCGCCGCACGAGACCATGCTGGTCCTCGACGGGACGATCGGACAAAACGCCGTCGCGCAAGCAAAGACTTTCGCGGATGCAATTCCCATTACTGGTCTCGTCGTCACCAAGATCGACGGGACCGCAAAGGGCGGAATCGTGCTCGCGGTTCACGACGCCTTGAACGTGCCCGTGAAATTCATCGGGACTGGAGAGAAGGCGACCGATCTCGAGGCCTTCGACCCGAAAGCATTCGCGCACGAGGTTCTCGAGGGCTAGCGACTACGCTTCGTTTATTTCGGCCCTCAGTGGTCGAGGACGCGTAAATGGGAGCCACTACGGAAGGCCGAAGCTCGAAGGTCTACCTCGACATGCCCGTCAACTATCTGAAGGGCGTCGGACCCGCGCGCGCGGAATCGCTGAGACGACTCGGAATCGTCACCGCCCGCGATCTCCTCTTTCACATTCCTCACCGCTACGAGGACGCGAGCACGATCAGTCCTATCGCCTCGCTCGAGCCCGGCATGGACGGAACGATCATCGGGAAGGTGATCTCCAAAGGAATAATTCCCACCCGTCGCGGCCTCAGGATCTTCCAGGCAGTCTTGAAGGACGACAGCGGCATGATCGAGGCATCCTGGCCCGGACAGCCTTTCCTCGATCGAAGCATCGAGAAGGGCGACGTCATGCTTCTCACGGGGTCCGTGCGATTTTATCACGGCCGCCAGCTTCAGCCCCGTGAATACGTCCAGCTTGGCAAGGATGATGACGACGTAAAGGCCGGAAAGGTGCTGGCCGTTTATCCGGCTACGGAGAATCTCTCCTTCAAGGTGATTCGAGGAATTCTCGATGCCCACCTCGATACGCTGCTTCCGTTAGTCAATGAATATTTGCCAGAGGATGTGCTGCGAGCCGCGGGTCTTCCCAGCCTGCGCGAAGCGATACGAATGGTGCACCGGCCAGGGACAATTGCAGAAGGAACGCGGGGAAGAGCCCGGCTCGCATTCGAGGAATTGCTTTTCGTGCACATCCTGCATCGGCGAGCCAATGCGCTGAAACGACAGAAGCGCAGCGGAATAGAGTTTCAAAACCGGCGTCAGCTCACGAGCGCCCTCAAGAACGTGCTGCCATTCACGCTGACGAACGCGCAGACGGTCGCAGTGCGCGAGATCGTCGCCGACATGACAAGCGACCGAAAGATGCACCGCCTGCTTCAGGGCGACGTCGGCAGCGGGAAGACCATCGTGGCACTTTTTGCTGCGCTGCTGGCGATGGAGAACGGCTACCAGGCGGCGATAATGGCACCCACTGAGCTCCTGGCGGAGCAGCACGCCCGAACATTTACGAACCTGCTGGAGCCGCTCGGAATCGAGCCCGTCCTGGTAACGGGAAGTCTCAACTCGCGCGCGCGAAAAGCCGCCGCCGAGAAGCTCGCCGGAACCGAGCCGGTCCTCGCGGTGGGAACACACGCGCTTGTGCAGGATGCTGCCGTGTTCGGGCGCCTGGGGTTCGTCACCATCGACGAGCAGCACCGCTTCGGTGTCGAGCAACGCGCAGCAATCTCGGCCAAGGGAGAGTCACCAGACGTACTTCTGATGAGCGCGACCCCGATCCCGCGGTCGCTCGCGCTCACAGTCTATGGCGACCTCGATGTGAGCACACTCGACGAGCGTCCCGCAGGGCGCCAGCCCGTCACGACAGTGATGCGTCCGGAATCAGCGCGCGAGCGAGTGCTGGAATTCGTGGCGCGCGAAACCGAGAAAGGACGACAGGCATACGTGGTCTATCCCGTGATCGAGGAATCGGAGAAAACCGACCTCAAGGCCGCAACGACGATGTACGAGCAGCTCTCGGCCGGTCCGTTTGCGGGCAGAGTCGTTGCCCTGATTCATGGACGCGTTCCGGCCGAGGGACGGGAGGCGATAATGCGTGCGTTCCGCGATGGAAAGATCGACGTGCTCGTGTCGACCACTGTGATCGAGGTGGGAATCGATGTGCCGAATGCGACGGTGATGCTGATCGAGCACCCCGAGCGATTCGGACTGTCTCAGCTCCATCAGCTTAGGGGCCGCGTGGGCCGCGGCGCGGAAGCGTCCTACTGCATACTGCTCGGCAGCGTCGGAGACGAAGCAGCGGAGCGCCTGAGGATTTTCGTGGAGACGGATGATGGCTTCGAGATCGCCCGCGCCGATCTTCGGCTGCGAGGAATGGGCAATTTGTTTGGCGAAGAACAGAGCGGGGAGGCAACCTTCCGTGTTGCCGATCCCGTCCGGGACGAGGAGTTGAACGTCGAGGCCCGCGCAGCTGCCGAGAGAATTCTGGATCGTGATCCCGACCTCACGACCAGGGATAACGCGGGAATCCGCAAAGTACTTAGCGCCCGCTACTCGCGCTCGCTCGATTTGTTCAGAGTCGGCTGAGTCGGTCGCTCGGCCGGCTAGTTACTTGGATTTGCGAGGCGCTTCTTGATACGATCGAGCTCGGCGTTGACCTTGGCGAGCTC
>DASWBG010000165.1:0-6012 GCA_036390715.1 Gemmatimonadaceae bacterium | reverse complement strand
TGCCGTCATCGGGCAGGGATCCGACGCCGCAGCTCGGCGATCAACGCATCGATTACCTCCAGCGATCGATCGATGCCCTCGCGCTCGAAGTGGAGCGCATCGGTGAGGCACAGCGCTTTAACAAGCTCCATCCTGAACGAGGCGAGACGCCATCTAAGAAGCTACCACCGGAGCAATAATGGCAGAGTTTGGATCATCCGCTGTGGCACCCGCACCTAGCCGCCGACTGGCCTGGCTCGGCGTAATACTGATCGTGGTCGGGTTCCTCGGGCATTTTTTCGCGGCGCGAGCAATCGGCACGTACATCTATTACAGAGATCACATATTCGGCTTCTTCTTGATTCTCCTCGTGACTGGGCCCATCATCGCGGGCCTCGGCTGGCGATTCTGGAAAGGCCGCAAGGATATCACGCTGTTGATCATCGGCTTGGTTCAGGCGCTTATCGGCATCGCGATCTACATAATGCGTTTCCACATTCCCTGATCGTCATACGCATTCGGAAGTACGATCTTCGTAATGGGGCCGCTGACCTAACTCCCGCGGCGTTTCCCGCGTGCTTCACGCCACGCGCGCGTCGGGTCATCATCCGGGTCGGGCGCTTCCTGCACCGGCCTGATTCTCTCCGGAACGTTGCGCAGATTGACGCGGATGCGCGTCCACGTCGATGATCGTCCGCGCATTGAATCAACCAGCACATCGTCGATCGCCAGATGCGATGCTGCATCGGGATGTAGCACCTTCCATCGCTCGAGACCCGCGAGCGCCGCCACTTTATCGGGCGAGTTGGCGACGACTATCAGCGGCATCTTCACTCTCGGCTTCGCAGCTGTCTGCTTCACCGACGTCTTCGCGCTGGCCGTCTTCCTCTTCGTCTGCTCGCCCGCCTTCTTCGCTGCCTTCGCACCTTTCGCGCGCGACGGAGCCACGCGAGCTGGCTCGCCTTCCATCTTCCGAAAGTGGGGCGGCCACGGCGCATCGCCGAGCCCGGCGGCTTCGTCGCGATCAGCCAGCTCGAGGAGTTGATCGAGTGAACCGGCCGCAGCAGCCATCGCACTATTCGGGTCGCCAATTTCTGCAAGGCGGCGCGGCATCGTCAGCACGGTGAAATCACCCGGCTCGCAATCGGGAATCTCCTCCCAGCGTAGCGGCGCCGAGACGCGTGCGTCGGGGAGCGGGCGTATCGAGTAGGCCGAGCAGGTGGTGCGATCTTTGGCGTTCTGGTTGTAGTCGAGAAAAACGCCGTGGCGCTCCTCCTTCCACCATTTCGACGTGGCGACCGTGGGCGCGCGTCGCTCGATCTCGCGCGACAGTGCCAAGGCCGCGCGCCTTACTCCTGTAAATGTCCATTGCTGGTGGATCCGGACGTTGACGTGCATCCCGCGCGAGCCGCTCGTCTTCGGCCAGCCGCGCAAGCCCATCTCCTCGAGCAGCTTCTTCGTCTCTAACGCCACGCGACGGACATCATCCCATTCGACTCCCGGCCCGGGATCGAGATCGATGCGAAGCTCGTCGGGGTGATCCAGATCGTTCGTGCGCACAGCGTGCGGATGCAGCTCGATGCAGCCGAGGTTCACGATCCACGCGAGGCCGGCCGCATCATCGACGACAACTTCTTCAGCGGTGCGACCCGACGGAAAGGAGAGCGTGACGGTTCTCAACCATTCCGGACGATTCTCGGGCGCCCGCTTCTGATAGAACGGCGGACTCTCGGCGCCATCCACGAAGCGCTTGAGCATGCTCGGCCGATCGCGGATGCCGGCGACCGCTCCGCTCGCGACGGACAGGTAGTACTGAACGACATCTAGCTTGGAGAGCTTGACATCGCGCGAGAAGTAGGGCTTGTCCGGATTGGTCACGCGGACCTCGCGTCCTTCGACTAACAGAATTTCCCCAGACTCCATCTTGGCCATAATCGCGTATTATGGCGGCTCTGATATCTTTCGGCGATCCTATATGCAGTCTAAAGAACCGCCAACTCCCTACGCCGAGCTAGACGCCGTTCTCCACGAGTTGGTTGCGAGCATTAGACAGGCCGTTGGCAACGACTTCATCGGCGCATATCTGCAGGGTTCATTTGCAGTAGGCGATTTTGATGAGCACAGCGACGCGGATATAGTCATCGCGATCAGAAACGAGCTCTCCGAAGCTCAGGTCGCCGAGCTTCAGCGAGTTCACGAGCGGATTTACGGCCTCGAATCTGAATGGGCCCGGCACCTCGAAGGATCCTACTTTCCCGCCGCGATTCTGCGCAGTGGTGAGCGATGCGGAGAGCCACTGTGGTATCTGGACCATGGCAGCAACCGGCTGACCAAGTGTGATCACTGTAACACGCTGGTGGTTCGCTCGGTCGTACGTGAACGAGGAATCACACTTGCCGGGCCCGATCCGACAACGCTGGTGGATCCGATCAGTGTCATGGCTCTTCGCCGGGAGATGAGCAATACCATGCGCACGTGGGCCAAAGAGATCTTCGAACAGCAAGACCGGTACAGGAACCGCTTCTATCAGGGCTACATCGTGCTGAGCTACTCCCGCATGCTGCATGACCTCGTCGAAGGGCGGCCTGGTTCAAAGCGCGAAGGCGCAGCGTGGGCAAAGGCAACTCTTGGGAGCGACTGGGCGGCGCTCATCGATCGCGCGTGGACCAGACGTCCGAATCCGGCGGTCGCGGTCAGGGAACCAGCTGATCCCGTTGACTTCGAGGCAACGTTGCGGTTCCTGAAGGTGGTGCTACGCGAGAGCGAAAAACATGTACCTGCTTAACAGAACGGGATCCGATATCTGGAAAACTGAACTGAACGGGATCCGAGCTGTCAGAGGGACAGATCTCCGCTGACAGTCACCGCGCTCCGACCGTAAGCGCGCGCACCTGCTACAACCGTCCGGCTGTGCCATAGCACCACTCAGATAAGTCGCAATCTCAAAACAGTACTCACTTAGCCTTCTTGTTGATCCTTGGAACACGAAACGAGAAGGAGCGTATGGGCTCGCCACCTGAAAACACTACGACCGCCTCAGCGCCGGCGATTTCCTGTCGTGTAAAACCCTGGACTCTTGCGTATTCAGAATCCGCGAACGCAGCGGCCGCACTAAAGTTGCCTTCAATTTGGTAAGAGCGCTCCCACTCGCGGAAAGCTGCCAAGGGGACTACGAATAAGCGGCCGTTGGCGCGACACACTATTTGAGAATCACCGCGAAGTGGCGGGCGGCGGCTGGCGAGAAAACCGAGTAAGCTACGTGGAATGCCGGGAAACGCCGCTCCGGGCTTCACGCTTAAGTGCAATTCGCCACGACGCAGCTCAAGCCGGCATCTCACCGGAGTCGGGAGCCTGGCAAGGTGGCTCACAATTTGGTCGGCTGATTTGATCCCCTCCTCGGTGAAGTACTGAGTCTCGTGTTGGGGCGACTTTTCAGACTCTCGGATAGTGGAGTGTAGAACAAATAGCGCCAGACGCGCCGCGATCACGAGGTCACCAGGTCCTTCGTCACACGTTGCACTCACTGCCTATTCTCCTCGGTGATGGAAGCGAAGTTTCGGTGCTCCAATCGTTCAAGAGTGTTCAGAGCGCGATTCGTTAACCAGTCGCTCGTCGTGATGAATGGGCGTGGGCCGACCATCTCGTACCCCAATCGCCGCCTCCGCGCGTGCCAACAAGCGCTTGTCGTCGATACGCGCGGCCCAATCCGCGAAGGTCGCCGTTGGCCCTCGCCATTCGAGATCATCGACATTGGAGAAGAGCTCAGCATCAGTTCTCAGCGTGGCGAGTGTCTTGAACAGGATCGCGCGATCGCGCTCGGCTCCCAGTCTCTCAGGAGGGAGTGATTCGATCGGTCCGTACTTGTTCACCAGACTCGCGGCAGTGCTCTTACCGATTCCAGGGATCCCTGGATACCCATCCTGCGCATCCCCGACCAGAGCGAGAAAATCCGGGATGAGGTCCGGCTCGACTCCGAACTTCGCGCGCACGGCTTCGGCGTTCCGGACCTGCATCCCCTTACGAATGATCTGGACGACGCGGTCACCTCGCACGCACTGCGCGAGATCCTTGTCGTTCGCCCAGATGCAAACCTTCTCGACCCGCGGATCTTCGGCAGCGAGATGGGCGGCCGAAGCGAGACCATCGTCGGCTTCGAGGTCGATCATCGGCCAGACTGCGACGCCCATCGCGGCGAGCGCATCTTCGAGCGGGAGAAATTGCGAGTTAAGCACGCGATCGATCCCCTCGCCCGTCTTGTAGTCTGGCCAGAGATCGTTCCTGAAGGATTCGATCACGTGGTCGGTGGCGACGCCGATGTGAGTCGCGCCTGTCTCGACCATCTCCAGCACGGAGTGCAGCACGCCAGCCACGGCGCCGAAGGGTTTGTCCTTCCCTTCGTTCCAGCTGCGCTGGCCGTAGAAATGACGGAAGAGTTCGTACGTGCCATCGATCAGGTGAACGATCATTTCTTCTATTTTGGGGGGCGTAGGTGAGGATCTAATTTACACGGCACCCGGGCAGACTTCGGGGAAAACGATCTGATGTTTACAGCAAACCCTTTTTCGACGACTCGTACCTAACGTTTGACTTTGCGGAAAATCTTCCCTTCTACCCGACTCTTTATGCGCATGCGTTTGCTCCACTCTTCCGTCCGAACAATCTCACTGGCGTTAGCTCTGTGCGCAGTCGTCGCACTTCCTGCGCGCGTACGCGCCCAGGGCGAGACCCCTCCTGTCGTTCCCGGGATCACCGTTCACGCCGCGCAGCCACGTGGCGCTGATACAGTGATCTACCAGCGTTCCATCACGCGCGCTGGCAAGGACACAATGGCGGGCACCCGCACGGTCGTGAGCCGGATAATGTATGGACACGATCGGCCATCCCTGCTCGAAGTCGAGCAGCGCTTCCCCGCCGGCGGTGGCGAGATCGTTGACACGGCGCTCGCCGAACTGTCGACGCTGCGCGCTGTTGCCCACCGCTCTCACCAGCCCACGCGCACGATGCGCTTTGATTTCGTCGGGGATTACGTCGAGGGGAAGGTCACACAGGTCGCAGCCAGTGGTGACTCGGCCAAGCCGGCGGAGACCGTCCGTCAGGCGCTCGGTGGTCCGATCTTCGACTCCAATGTCATCGATCTCGTGGTCGCATCGCTCCCACTCGACCAAGGCTTTTCGGCGGAGCTGCCCTTCTTCATCTACGAGCGCGGCGGACGAGTACCGATGGCGGTCGCGGTGCGCGAGCGCGCCACCGTCGCCTTCCCAAAGCTCGGCGAACGCGACGCATGGATCGTGACCGTCGGCGTTCCGGGTGCGCCCGCGACGATTTGGGTGGACGCGAAGACGCACGCGGTGCTGCGCGTGCGCTACGACATCGCCGCGCGTGGAATGAGCTTTACGGACGACCGGGTCACGCCGCTGCGCGGCTGACCGATGCGAAGGGACTGTTACGAGGTACGGCTATCGACGCTTTGTTGGGCGCTTGAGCAGGTTACGCATGCGCGCGAGCTCCTTGTCCGACAGCCGATGCTGCTCCACGAGGTGAGCAAGTAGCTTGATTGGCGACCCGCCATAGATCTTCTCCAGGACGCGCCCCAGTGCGGACTCACCTGCTGCTTCGGGTTCGATCGCGGGAAAGTAGACGTGGGTCTTCCCCTCGCCGCGCCGATGCGAGACGTAACCCTTGATCTCGAGCGTCCGAATCATGCTCGAGATGCTCGTGTACGCGAGGTCCGGGTCGATCAGGTCCCGGACTTCGGTGACCGTTGCCTCGCCGCGATCCCAGAGCACGCTCATAATGTCCAGCTCGCGCTGGGTCAGATGGAGTTTCGTCATTGTGGGAGGAAGATTACCTCGGTAGCGCGCGCGAAGTGTAGTTCGGGACTGTCGTCGTTGCGCCCGAGGTCATAGAGTGGGATCCGTGCGTCAGAACCGGGTGCGGCATCAACAACACGATGGCCAGTAGCCCAAGGGCCAACGCCGGCAACAGGAATCGCTGAACATGCCGGAGCGGCGTCGGTGCAAGGAGTACCGTTAG
>DASWBG010000164.1:0-3510 GCA_036390715.1 Gemmatimonadaceae bacterium | reverse complement strand
GCCGAGCAGCAATACTGGCTGGCGATGCACGACGTTGGGTACGCGATGCTCGACGAGCTGCGCGCGGAGAAATACGACCGTCCGTCCGTCGACGAGCTGGTCGTCATGGGGATGCACGGTGCAAATCTCGACTACATGAAGTCACTGAGTACCGCTGGATATCACGTCGGCAACACGCATCGGCTCGTCACTCTTCGGGACCATGGAGTGTCCCGCGAGTTCATCGGCGGTCTCACCAATGCGGGATACAAGAATCTTTCCCTCGACGATCTCCAGGAGCTGCGTGACCACGGGGTGACCCCGGATTTCATTGCGTCGCTGCGGAGATTCGGGTTCGCTGATTTGACCACCGGTCAGCTGCTCGAGGCGCGCGATCACGGAGTCACGGAATCATTCGTCGAGGATTTCCGGGATCTGGGCTACAAAGATCTCAGTCTTCGTGATTTCGTCAGGATGCGCGATCACGGAGTCACGGCCGGGTTTGCGCGGCAGCAGCGCTCATCAAACGGGGGTCTCGTGAGCGTCGAGGATCTCATTCGTCGCCGAGACCGCGGGGATTACTAGGCTCAACTCTTTCGCTGGATAGCGCATCAAATGATCAGGACTCTTACCGGACGCCCGCCCATGCACCGCTCTATTAATTCCGCCTTCGTCTTTCCACTGTTCCTGCTCGCCACGGTAGCCACTGCGCAAACCGGGAATCGCGCCGAGCGCTGGCGCGACAACTGTGAACGTGGCTGGAACAATGACCGTGCCCGTTTCTGTGAGCTGCGCACCTACACCATTTCGCCCGCAACGAGAATCTCGGTGGACGCCGGGCCTAATGGCGGGGTGTCGTTCTACGGCGAGAACCGCCGTGATGTCAGGATTGTTGCGCGAGTCCAGGCGAGTGCCGACAACGATGCGACGGCAAGCGCGATCGCCAAGCAGATTCGCATTATCACCGACGGCGGACAAATCCGCGCCGAAGGTCCTTCGCTGCGCGGTGATGATTCCTGGTCGGTGAGTTACGACATTTACGTTCCCAACCAGACAAATCTCGAGGCGACTACGGAGAATGGGGGGATCTCCGCCACGCAGATCCAAGGGGAGATGAACTTCGAGGCCACGAATGGCGGCATTCATCTCTCTGACGTTGGTGGCAGCGTTCACGCGCGGACGACCAACGGCGGCGTGACTGCCGATCTCTCGGGAACGACCTGGCGCGGTCAAGGACTGGATCTGCAGACGACGAACGGCGGCGCCACCGTGTATGTACCGCGCGGCTACAATGCGCAGCTCGAGACAGGGACAACCAACGGTGGGATGCGCGTTGACTTTCCGATCACGGTGCGTGGCTCGCTGACCCGGCGTATGTCAACCCAGCTGGGATCCGGTGGACCGGTTGTGCGCGTCATCACGACGAATGGCGGAGTGCACATCGCGGAGCGCTGAGCGCGCTCGCAAGAATGCATTGAAACCAACCCTGACCGCTGACCAGGTTGGCAGGCTCGTCGCCACGAGCACGAAAAACGCAACGAAGCAGCGACGTGACGACTGAAGACTGGCATGGCCATCTTCCGCTAACTCTGTTCTTCGCAGATGTCCATGCAAGCGACACATCTATAGTAGGCGGCAAAGGCGCCAACCTCGGCGCCCTCACCCGGGCCGGCGTACCCGTGCCGCCCGGCTTCTGCACTACGACTCGCGCCTTCCAGCTGTTTATCGGCCAGCTTCCGGACAGCGATGCGCGATTCGCCGAGCTCGAGAAGCTGGATGGGACCGACGTCGAAGCCGCCCGACACGCGGCCGAAACGATGCGTTCATCGCTCGACAAGCTGCCCGTCCCGACCGAAGTCGCCGCTGCCGTCAAGGAATCGTGGCGCACACTCGGCGTCGATGATCCGCTCGCCGTAAGGTCAAGCGCGACCGCGGAAGATCTTCCCGGCGCCAGCTTCGCCGGACAGCAGGACACTCTTCTCAACGTTCGAGGCGAGGCGGCGCTGCTCGATGCGGTGCGGCGCTGCTGGATCTCGCTGTTCACCGATCGCGCCGTGCTCTACCGCGCGCGCAACAGGTTCGGTCATCGCGGCGTGCAGCTCGCCGTCGTGGTGCAGAAGCTGGTAGATCCCGACGTCTCGGGAATTCTTTTCACCGCCGATCCTGTCAGCGGCAACCGACACATCGCCTCGATCGACGCCGGATTCGGACTCGGCGAGGCACTGGTGAGCGGACTCATCGAAGCCGACCTCTATCGCGTCGATCGGCGCAACCATCGCATTCTGCTGGCGCGAGCCGGAAACAAGAAGTTCGCGATCAGGTCCGTCCCAGGTGGTGGCACCCGTGAGGAGCCACTCCCCGACGCGATGCGACGCGAGCGCGCGTTGGACGACGCGCAGGTCCTTGCGCTCGTAGAGCTGAGCGAGCGCGTGGAGCGATTGTACGACGGCGTGCCGCAGGACATCGAGTGGCTCATCGCCGCCGGAAAGATCTTCATCGTCCAGGCGCGGCCGATCACGTCGCTGTTCCCGATTCCGCAGTCACCCGCAAAGGATCCGGGCCTCCGCGTCTTTCTGAGCTTCGGGCACGTGCAGATGATGCTCGACGCGATGCCGCGTCTCGCCATCGAAGTCTTCCGACTGTTCATTCCGGCGGGGAAGGATCATCTGCCAACGCTGCGCGATCCGCCGAGGCTGAGCTCGCTTCTGCTGCCCGCAGCGAGCCGAATCTTCATCGACGCCACGCCGATCCTGCGCGTCCGTCGGGCGCGCAACGTGCTCCTCGGCGTGCTCACGCACGTGTACGCGGAGCTCGGACGCGCAGTACGGGAGCTCACCGAGCGACCGGAATTCGCGGAAAGGCATGGGAATCCTCTCGCCCTGCTGCCCGCGGCGCTGGACATCGTCGGTCCGATCTTCCGCCGAGTGCCGGTGGTGTTGCTCGCTGGCGATCCCGGAGTGCGCGCGCGCCGGTTCGATGCAGCAGTGGAGGAGATACCAGCGGCAGCAGCGCAACGCATCCGCTCGCGTGAGAGTTTGTCGGAGCGGGTGCGCCAGTGCGCGGTGGAGATGAATTCCGCATTCGGCAGCATTCGGCCGTTGCTCGCTGTGATGGTGTCTGGGCTCGTCGCGCACCGGCTGCTGGCGCGCGCGACGCGCGGCGAATGGGCGCGCGATGTCCGTGGTGATGTCGACAACCTGCTACGCGGTCTGCCCGGCAACGTGACGACGGAGATGGATCTGGCGGTCGGCGATCTCACCGACCTGATGCGTACGCACCCCGCGCTCCCCGCAGCGCTCGATGGCAAGCCCTGGCCGGAAACGCGCCGCGCACTTCTCGAGCTCGATGGCGGTAAGGAGTTCATCGCCGCGCTGGACCGTTTTCTCGAATGCTACGGCGACAGAACCGCGGGCGAGGTTGACATGTCGCGACCGCGGTGGCGCGACGATCCGTCGCTTCTGTTTCGCGTCATCGCCGGTGGTCTCTCGGGAGAGCCTGGCGCGCACCGGCGTCAGTACCAGGCACAGGTCG
>DASWBG010000163.1:0-5191 GCA_036390715.1 Gemmatimonadaceae bacterium | reverse complement strand
ATTATGATGGGGCCGGAGCCAATTACCAGGATGCGGTGGATGTCCGTTCGTTTAGGCATACAGTTTCGGCAGGTTCACTGACCAAAGGTAGCAAATGGCTCCGACGGTGCACAAAGGCTTTGAACTACAACTGAACGGGTGGCGGCTGTGAGTGGCATAGCTGTCAGTTGCCAGTTCACTACGCCCCGACCTACCTCCGCGGCGTGAGAGACAGCTTGTGCCTCGAAGGCGCTCCGTAAAGTCTGGGCGTTCTGAACTAGAAACTGGCTCTCTGTCACTGACAGCTGGCACCCGTTCAGTTGCAGTTCACGGTTAAGAAAAAGGGAGCCCTGCGGGCTCCCTTTTCTTTTTGTACCATCGACCAGCTTAAGCAGCGCTCTGCCCTCTCGGCGCCCGCACAACCTTCCCGGCGTGCAAGCATCTAGTGCACACCTTCACCTTCGTGATCTTGCCGTCGATCACGACGCGGGCGACCTGAAGATTCGGCTTCCAGGTGCGGCGCGTCTTGTTGTTGGCGTGCGAGACGTTGTTCCCGTAAGCGACGCCTTTGTCGCAGATATAGCAGCGGTGCCTCTTGATCTGTGCCATGGTCAGCTCTCCGTTGGCATCAGCTCGATGCGTGCCATCTCCGCGCCATCGCCTTTGCGGTGGCCGGTCTTGAGAATGCGGGTATAGCCGCCCTTGCGCGTCGCGAAGCGCGGTCCGATCTCCTGGAAAAGCTTGTCAGCCGTTGCACGATGTGGGACTTTCGCGCCAGCCAAGCGACGGTTGTGAAGCGTCCCCGTCTTGGCTTTCGTAATCAGCTTCTCGATGAACGGGCGCAGCTCCTTGGCTTTCGCCTCGGTAGTCTCGATGGCGCCACGCTCGATCAGTGCTTTCGCCAGATTCTTCATCAGAGCCAGCTTCTGCTCACTTGTGCGACGAAGCTGTCTGCCCTTCTTGCGGTGACGCATCCTTACCCTTCCTCTTCGTCATCGGCGCCAACAGTGGCGACGTTACGGTTTGGCGGCGTTCCCTGATCAGTGATGCGGACGCCATCGGGCGTCTCCTCGTACTTCATTCCGAAGTTGAGGTTTTCCCGCTCGAGCAAATCAGCGATCTCGTTCAACGACTTCTTGCCGAAGTTCTTGACCTGGAGGATCTGGCTCTCGCTCTGGCGGACGAGGTCACCCAGCGTGCGAATGGCGGAGTTCTTGAGCGAGTTTACGGAGCGAACCGAGAGCTCGAAATCCTCGATCGGAGTGCGCAGCACCTCGGCCAAACGATGCGCATCGCCGCCGGGCAAGTCGGTGCCCGGAACTAGCGGCGCCGAAGCGTGCGAGCCGAAGCCCGCGAAATACTGGAAGTGCGTTTGCGCCAGCGCGGCCGCGTAGCTCACGGCCTCTTCGGGCGTGATGGTGCCGTTCGTCTCGACCGTCAGCGTCAAGCGGTCGTAGTCGGTGCGCTGACCAACGCGCGTCTCGGCGACGGCGAAGTTCGCGCGGCGAACCGGATTATAGATCGAATCGATACGGACGACATCGATCGGCAGCGTCTTGTCGACGACGTGCTGGTCGGCTTCGACATAGCCGCGTCCACGGCCGACGTAAAGCTCGACGTTGAGCTCGCGGTCACCTTGCATCGTGAACAGGTGCTGGGTGCGGTCGACGATCGTGACGCCACTCTGACCCTCGATGTCAGCCGCCGTTACGGGGCCCGCTGCGTTCTTCGAGATGCGCAGTACGGTGTTCTCGACGCCCTCGTCGAGCGAGAGCGTGAGCGTTTTGAGATTTCCGATTATCTGGTGGACGTCTTCGACGACGCCGGGAATGGTCTGGTGCTCGTGCAGGACGCCGTCGATGCGGAATCCCCACACGGCCGAGCCCCGGAGGGACGAAAGGAGAAGGCGCCGCATGGCGTTCCCCAGCGTGTGTCCGAATCCGCGCTCGAGCGGCTGAAGGCGAAATTCTGCGATGTTGGGATTGTCTTCGCGCTTCGTCGCTTCGACAAGCTGCGGACGGACAAGTCCCCTGAGATCAATTGCGGTTGCCATTTTTTTCGATTCCTTGAACGTGCCACCCCGCCCCTAACGCGCGGTGAGCCCGTAACGAGAGTTAGGGTCTCGTCCTACTCGATTGCGGACTGCGAACCAACTGCTATTGCGGATTGCTGACTAACTGCGGATTGGGGGACTAACTGCGAATTGCGGAAACCGCCTCCCGCCTCCCCCTCCCGCCTCCCGCCTCCCTTACTTCGAGTAAAGCTCGACCACCAGCTGGTCCTGCGCGGCGATCGGAATGTTCGACCTCGTCGGCCGCTCGAGCATCTTGCCGCTGAAGGTGTCGCGATCCACCGCGATCCACGATAACGGAGCGCCGCGGGATGACTGATCCATCGCCGCCATCACGCTCGCCTGCTCGCGTGACTTCATGCGCACCCGAATTTCCTGCCCGGGGTGCACGAGATAGCTCGGAATGTCGACCGACTTCTGATTCACCTCGACGTGGCGGTGCCGAACGAGCTGGCGCGCCGCCTTGCGGCTGCCCGCGAATCCCATGCGGTACACGACGTTGTCGAGACGCGACTCCAGCGCGGCGAGAAGATTGTGTCCGGTGATTCCCGGCAGCGGTGCCACCCGCTCGAAGGTGTTCCGGAACTGTCTCTCGCTGACGCCATAGATGCGCTTGATCTTCTGTTTCTCACGGAGCTGCTTCGAGTACTCCGACACCTTCCGACGGCGGGCCGTCGACGAGCCGTGCTGTCCCGGAGGCGTCGGACGACGCTCGACGGGGCACTTCTCGGTGAAGCACTTGGTCGACTTGAGGAACAGCTTCGTTCCCTCGCGACGGCACTGCCTGCAGCTCGCTCCCGTATAACGCATCGGTCAGACTCTCCGACGCTTGGGAGGACGGCAGCCGTTGTGCGGAATCGGCGTGACGTCCTTGATCGACTTGACCTGGAGACCGGCAGCGACGAGCGCCTGAATCGCCGACTCGCGTCCCGATCCTGGTCCCTGCACTCTCACGTGCACACGACGGACACCGAGCGTTACGGCTTCGCGTCCGGCCTGTTCTCCAGCCACGGTCGCCGCAAAAGGCGTGGACTTCTTTGATCCCTTGAAGCCAGCCTTCCCCGACGAGCCCCAGGAAATCGTGTTCCCGTGTGCGTCGGTGATCGTGATCGTCGTGTTGTTGAAGGTCGCGCTGACGTGGGCGATTCCTTCCGCCTCGATTATGCGCTTCGTTTTCTTTCCAATTGCCATTTTACTTGGTTACCTGCGCCATTACTTGGTGACCTTCTTCTTGCCGGCGATTGCGCGGCGTGGACCCTTCTTGGTACGCGCATTGGTGTGCGTGCGCTGGCCACGGACGGGAAGTCCGCGACGGTGACGAATGCCGCGGTAGCTGCCAATGTCCATGAGCCGCTTGATGTTCATCGCGACTTCGGTTCGCAGGGCGCCCTCGACGCGGACGTCCTTCTCGATCGCCTGGCGAAGCCGATTCGTGTCGGCGTCGTTCAGGTCGCGAATCCGCTGATCGGGATTGACGCCGGTCGACAGCAGAATGCGTCGCGCCGTTGCGCGGCCGATGCCGAATATGTACGTAAGGCCGATCTCGATCTTCTTCTCACGCGGGAGATCCACGCCAGCAATACGCGCCATTGTCAGCCCTGCTTTTGCTTATGTTTTGGATTGCGCTTGCAGATGATGCGAGTCACGCCCTGTCTTTTGATGACCTTGCAGTGCTCACAGATCGGCTTGACGCTGCTGCGAACTTTCACGTCCTGATCCCCACAATGTTGGAAAGAGGGCCGAAGCCCTCCAATTTTTTCCGAGGTTAGCCTTTGAAATTACATTGGGCGGACACGGAACGCAACCCACGGACAGGGCTCAAAGTGTGATAGCAGAGCGGGTTACAAACCCGCGGCCTCTCATATGGTTTTCATTACGGAACGGAGTTCTGAAGCAGGATCCTTGGCCTCGGTGATCATCCGCCCGAGCACGATGTAGTTCGCCCCCGCCTTTGCCGCCTCAGCCGCCGTAACCGTTCGCTTCTGGTCGTCGGTTCTACCCCCCGCCGGCCGGATTCCAGGGACCAGCAACTTCAGCTTGTCGCCGTATTTTGCACCGATTTTGTGGGCCTCGAGGCCGCTGCAGACCACTCCATGCGCGCCCACCGCTGCGCAGTCCCCCGCGAGGCGAAGAACCTCTCCGTAAACCTCAAGCGATTTCCGACCCCAGGCGCTCCGAAGCATGGCGGCATCGAGCGAGGTGAGGATCGTCACGCCCAGCACCCCGCAGCTGGGGCCCGCCCCTTCGACTGCTGCCTCGATCATCTCGCGGCCGCCCGTCGCATGCACAGTCAGAAGTTTGGCGCCGATCGAGGCCGCGCTCCGGGCCGCGCCTCGAACGGTATTCGGAATGTCGTGAAGCTTGAGGTCGAGAAAAACATCTTTGCCGAGCGCGCGCAGGGTCTGAACGACCTGCGGGCCGGCGGCAGTGAAAAGCTCACCCCCGACCTTATAGAATTTGCACGCGTCACCTAGCCGCTCGACCATTGCCAGCGCGAGATCGGCGCGGGGAAAATCGAGCGCCACGATCGGAATCGGGTGCCGCGAGCTCGTCGGCGCGCTTCGTGTCGCAATCTTCGGTCGCGTTGCCGCGGGTCGCTGATGAGGCGTCACGTCAGTTCTCCCACTGTAGAGATCCGCGAAGTTCGGTCAACGAAGTTATCCCCTTCTCGGTGCACCAGCGCCCGAGGTCGGCGACAAGCTTCTCCGGAAGTCTCGGCTGTTGCATCGCAGCGGTGCCGATCGCGACGAGTGACGCGCCCGCGATCACGTACTGAACAATATCGGTCGCCTTCGATATTCCTCCGACGCCGATTACAGGCAGTCGCACCGCTTTGGCGACCCTGTGAGTGGCCAACACGCCGACGGGCAACAGTCCGGGCCCACTTACGCCGCCCGTCCCGAAGCCGAGCGCGGGTCTGCGCGCATCTACATCGATCACCAGGCCGGG
The DNA here is from genome assembly GCA_036390715.1 of Gemmatimonadaceae bacterium. Taxonomy (GTDB): domain Bacteria; phylum Gemmatimonadota; class Gemmatimonadetes; order Gemmatimonadales; family Gemmatimonadaceae; genus UBA4720. Next base: position 192 of record DASWBG010000163.1, on the reverse strand, counting down.
CAAGGTGTTCACAACCGAGATTCCATCCGCTCCCGCATCGGCCGCTGCTTGCGCGGTTCGTCCGATGTCCTGCAGCGTCGGGGAGAGCTTGACGAAGATCGGCCTTCGCGTTGCCTTGCGTGCCCTCGTCACCACTTCCGTCAGCGATTGCAGATCGGCGCCGAACTCCATTCCGCCCGCTTTCACGTTGGG
>DASWBG010000162.1:0-5336 GCA_036390715.1 Gemmatimonadaceae bacterium | reverse complement strand
CGAGCAGAACCTTCCATCGCGGCTACTTCTGAAGCGATCTCAAATAGACCGACACCGCTTCGACGTCCGCTGCCGACAGATGGGATGTTCTCCCATGTGTGTCCGTGATGACACGGATGTGGTTCGCTGCCAGCGCAGGGTTGATGCTGCCGCCGACGACAAGCGGCGCGACGTGGCTCGTCCCGAGCTGATCGATCTCGAGCCGCCCCTCAGGGTAAGCCGCGGCGTCGAAGGCCGGATTGCTGCCCGCTTTTCGCACTAACGGACTGTCCAGGCTGACGCAGAGTGGGCCTCTGCCGTCGCCGCCAAGCTTCGTGCAGCTCCCGTCGTCGCGGCTGTCCGCGAACGTGATCGGCACTTCCGTCGGCAGACGCACTTCCGGGCCACCGAGAAAGTCGAACCCGACGATGCGGCTGTGGTCGGTGCGCACGGTTCGGAAATTGAACCCGCGCTCGCCCGAATGGAGCAGGAGGGAGTCCGGCGCAAGCAGGATCTCACGGATCGTATGGGCGCCGCCGTGGTGCAGCCACCGTGGCACGCTGTCCCAGAACGAGCGCAGGTGCTTCGTATTGCGGCTGCTGATGTTCTGCCGCCCGCCTTCATCCTGCGGCGGGTCGAACGCCTTGAAGAAGTGGTCGTTCGCGAGCCGGGTGAACGGCCCCTCGTTGTCCACCGTGGTGTCGGCGACGACGCCCGGCTCGTGAATGTTGTAGTCCTGGAACGTGTCGTCGATCTCGCCGTTGGTGCGCTTGTTGCCGTTGTGATGACAGCTCGCGCAGCCGGCGCCGCCCTGAGAGACCTCGTTGGTGAACAGCGTCTTGCCCAGCGCCACCATCGACGCCTCGCTCGGCGTCGGCGCCTGCCGGAGCGGATTTGGCATCAGGCGCGTCTCGTTCTGGCTCCAGAGGATCTGCGCGAACGCCATGTCGTAGAACCCGATCTTGAAGGCGTCGCCGCTCAGTTCGGGCCGACCGATCGCCCGCGAGTTCTCCTCCGTCTTCCGCTGCACGAACTCGTCGCGCGCATGCAGCCGGTCGGCGAGCGCCGCTTGCGGAAACAGTGCGGTCACGCGCTCGGCGACCACCAGCTCGCCGAGGCACGACGACGCATAGGAGTTCATGTCGCTGCTGAGCCCTTCGAACCACTCCGGCCAGTTGTCGGAGATATCCTTGTTCTGCGGCGACACCTTCGGTCCGCCAATCGCGTTACCGCCCACGTTCCACTGCCCGCCGTCCTGCCGGCTCTGCCAATGGCAGTTTCCGCACGACTTCTGCCCGTCGTCCGAGTACGACTGCGTGAAGAGCCATCGCAGCCCGACCTCTTCGTGTGTAGCGAAGAGGTGATCGCCATTGCCCCCTTTGGTCGGATCGGGCGTGTGATCGGTCACTCCGACCGCAAGATAGCCCTGGCGCGAGAGAGCGCCGGAGGGGCTCACGCCAAGGAACGAAATGTCTTCGGTCTGCATGTTCGCGACATACACGGTCCGGCCATCGGGCGAGACCACGAGCCCCTGCGGCGTGATGCCGCCGGTGAACTCGAGACCGATCTCGGCCAGGATCTGCGAGTTGTCGGCCGGGCTCTGATTGATGCGGAAGACTTCGACCTTGTCGGAGTGCAGCTGCGAGACGAAGAGCAGATCGCCCCTGACGAACACCTGTTCCGGTCCGCTGCCGCGGATGATTTTCTGTCCCGCCTCGTGATCGCCGAGGTCGACGATCTGACCGGGGACGGCGAGCATCGACAGATCGCGCTCGAAGTCCACGTAGCGGTACACGAAGCGATTGGTTGAAGTGTCGAAGACGTTGAGCTCGCTGCCCAGGTCGTCGAAGGTCGTCGCGCGGGTCGCATCGGACATGACCGGGGTGTATCCGAGCGGCTGGCCGTTGTTGCGGATTGCCACGCCGTTGACGATCTTCGGCAACCCATGGCCCGATTCCGGCTGATTCAGCACGGTATTCGTTGACTGTCCGGACACGATGCCCCAGCGGCCGGCGATCTTCACGTCAGTCGCGAGGCCGCCGACGGGCATTGTCATGACGAGGGTGTTCGCGTCTCCCGCGATAGCGATCACGGCAATCGTGTGCCCCAGCGTGTTGGCCGCGTAGAGCGTCGCGCCGTCCGCGCTGATCGACAGGTCGCGCGGATGCGATCGATCGAGATCCGTGGCGCCGGTAGGGATCTCGCCAATCGGGCTGAAGGTCGGCCCCGGATCGATTCGGAACGCGCGCACCTGATTATTGAACCGATCCGTGATGTACAGGCGCGTCCCGCCCGAATTGAAGATGAGATCCTCTCCGTAGAAGCCGGCCTCGAACGTTTCCAGGACCGCATCGGTCCCAGTGTCGATGACGCTGGCAAAGTTCGCATACTGGTTCACCACGACGGCGTAGGGACGCGGGTAGATGCTCGCGTTCAGAGGCGAGACTGCAACCCCGGTCGGATGCGTGCCCGATGGCTGGCCCGCGACACGCAAGTCGATCCAGCGCAGCACTCGCCGCGAGCCGGTATCGACGGACGCGACGCGCCAGTCGGGATAGCCTTCGCGGCCCGGCAGCGTCACGTACAGCTTCTTTCCGTCGGGCGTCAGCGCGAGCGCGTTCGGCCAGCTTCGGAACGGCTGCTTCACGTGCGGCCAGTGTTGATCCCCGCTGTTCACCTTCGGATCGTTCGGATCGATGCGCGTGCCCGGATCGGGACGGCCGTCGAAGTACCCGACCGCAAACAGAATCTTCGTGAAGCGATCAATTCCGGCGCGCTGGCCCGCGACTTCCGCGCCAACCAGTTTCTTCACCGGATCGGAATCCGGCCCCGTGATGATCTCGCCGCGCGAGTTCGTCTTTACCGGGCCGCTGAAGAATCGGAGATCGAACGGCGCCTCCGGCAGCGAAGGCGCCAGGACCTTGCGCGCGAACGCTGGCTGCGCCGGTGTCGCCCTGACCCGGCTTCCAACGGAGGAAAGAAGAAGCGCGATGATTCCCGTGGCCGTCGCGATCGGAATCCATCGACTGACCCACCCGCTGTAACTGTGTTGGATACTCAAGTGTCTTCCTCCATTGTAAGGGAATTGCAATAGCGCGATCCCGAACGGCTTCGCTCCAGCCACATGGATCCTAAGGCCTCTTACAGTCTTCCGTGAGTTGCTTAACTCGCCGCTAATTATGCGCACGGTTAACCGCGCACGCGTCTTGTTACGTGAGGCCAAAGCCAGACCTCTCTACCGAGACACAGCTCGGGAGAATTCTCGCTTTATCGAAAGGGACGCCGGCCTCCCGGCAAGTCAGAGCAACGGACAAACGCTAATGCAGCGGCATGCCGCCGCGCGGCACGCCGCGCGCTCTAATGCCACCGCGTCCACAAGCACTAAGTGGATAAGGAACCAGGACCGATCCCACTTCTTCTCGCTGTTGACGATAGGATGCCAAAGAGCGTCAGTCCAATCGTTTGTTCCGACGGAATTAAGACCTTTTGCCAATGAGAGACCGACGCACCGGCCCAGCGTTCATTGCGTGGCAGTGCGATTGACCGCCTTCAGCCATTTCGCTCGGACTTCCAGCGAGCGAGGAAGGCCCGGTTTCGGCAGAGAAAGGAGCGTCTGAAGAGCGACCGCCGGCTACCGCTTACGGACGAGCAGCGGAAAGCCGCTCAGGCCGTGACCCGGGAACGATACGCGGCGCAAGAGAAGGAGGACTTCGTTCGGCGCTTCAAGTCCCAGGCAGTAACCGGCCTGGCTATCGTCAGGGGGCCGAGGCCAAAGCTCCGCTCTAGTTCATGAAGAAGAACGAGACGTCGTTGGTGTTGATGTCCTTGAGAGACGCGTAACCGCGGATCTGGGCCGTCCCGGAGATCTCGGTCGCCACCACGATCGCGTCGGTCACGCTGGCCGGAAGGCCGTAGCTCGTCCACACGTCCGTCACCTGGCTCACCTCCCCTGAGTTCAGGCCGATCGTCGGCTGGGGCCCGATCTGCGCCCCGGTCGTCGCATCGTAGAAGCTCAACTGGATCGTGATCGGTGTCAGATCCGATGCCCCCACGTCGTTGATTCCGACGTCTTCCACGCCAATGTTCGTCGAGATCTGCGGCGCGCTTCCGGAAGTCAGGGCCGTGTTGCGGATGGCCGAGGAGACCCTGTGCGGGCCGCTCACACGCAGCACCTCGCCGCGATAGGCGAACCCAATCGAGGGGCGCTGCCCCGGCGTGACGTAGTTGTAGACCCGCACCGAAGCCGAGGCCTCCGTACCCGTCGTGAAGCTCGAGTTCTCGAACGTGATCAGCAACGTCCCGAACGCCGCGTTGGCCTGCGCCTGCTTGATGAAGCCCTGGTCTGCCAGGTACTGCATGATGTCGTCCCTGTGGAAAGTCGAGTGCGCGCCGAGGGTCGCCACGAGTGTCCCGAACGCGTCCACCCCGCTCGCGAGGTATTCGAACAGGACAGGAGTCGCCTGGGAGCTGGAATTCGTCACGTCCAACGCCGTGAAGAAGAACGCCGTGGCTCCCTGAATGCGTACGACCGCCGGCAAGTCCACAGCGAAACCACCCGCCTGGACGGCTTCGCCACGCGCCGTCCGAGCAACCGCCCGCTCTTCAGCGAAGAGTTGAGACAGGCCGATCGCGCAGAACTGGAGAAATACAGCAACGGTTTTCTTCATGATTTGCCTCCTGGGTGTTACCTCGTTTCGGAAGGGTCGGAATCAGGGTTGCCTTAATGCATCAAGGCCCAGAGTTGCGAAAGTCGGCGAGATAGGAAACGGCACCCCCCCGCTTACAATATGACGCCAGAGCCATCTCTTGTGATCGTTTGTTCCTACGGAATTAAGACCTCCGACCAATAGGTTGAGCGCCGTCCTGCCGACATAAAACAGGCCGATCAAGCGAAGGTGGCGCTCAGGAAGATCCGAGATCGCTTCGCCAGCGGTGGCTTGCAGACGGCTCGCAGCCGCTCACGAACATCTTGCCGCGAAGTGTCATGCCTCTTCACTCACGGCGAGGTCGAACGCTTCACGCAAAAACGGAATCATCGCGCGTAGGTCCTCGGCGGTCCGGACAAGGGCTACGTGCGAGACGCGCTTGCCGCTCCGCCCGATTTTGACGAAGTGCCCTGTGGCGGCCTTGCGACCGAGGTGAATCACGACGCGCAATGCATCCCGCATTACCGTTAGGTCCGCAAAGATGCGCGCCGTCCGGAACAGGGCGTACCGGTCACGTGTGACTACCTCAACGTCGCCAAAGCCCCTTACGGTGGTCTCGAGTTTCCGGTAGAGATCGGTAAGCGCCGGCGGCCTACCTTTGAGCAAGGTAGCAACGCTGCCGACCCCGCACGCGTGACGTTGATTGGCCCG
>DASWBG010000161.1:0-3441 GCA_036390715.1 Gemmatimonadaceae bacterium | reverse complement strand
GGGGATCGGCGTCTTTCCCCGCCGGCCGATGCAGATCAGGGTCAACCGCGAGAAGTGCATCGGCTGCACGCTATGCACCGCGCTCGCGCCCGATGTCATGGCGATGGATTCGCAACAGAAGGCGTACCCGCTCACTCCGGTGGTGGAGTGGTCGCCCGCGGATGGCGATTTCGTGCACCACTGCCCGACGCTTGCCATCGAGGCGACGAGGCTCGAGATGGGCGGGGGGACGCATGAGGAGAAGACTACCGTTGATCCTACTAGTGAGCCGACGACGAAAACCGGGTAGGACACCTACACACCGCAACTGAAGGTAGCCCGCTGCTCATGATGCTTGATTAGATTTCATGCAGCCTGCCGAGCGACGAAACTGGTTCGGCAGTGGCTCCGCGCTCCACTGGCCAGCGCGCAGACGCGGCCAAGACCGGAAAAGACAAAAATGACTCACCCGAATACCTTCGGTAGCCGATCAACGCTGGACGTTGCGGGTCGGCAGTACACGATCTTTCGGCTCGATTCCCTTTCCAAGCTCGCGAACGGAAACTCGGATCGACTCCCCGTCAGCCTCAAGATCCTCCTCGAAAACCTGCTGAGAAACGAAGACGGCAAGTTCGTCAAAGCTGATGACGTGCGCGCTCTCGCCACCTGGGACATGAAGGGGAAAGTCGAAAAGGAGATTGCATTCCGCACCGCACGGGTGCTGCTCCAGGATTTCACCGGAGTTCCCGCCGTCGTCGATCTCGCCGCGATGCGCGACGCGCTCGCGCGCCTCGGCGGCGACGCGCGCCTGATCAATCCGCTTCAGCCCGTGGATCTCGTTATCGATCACTCCGTGCAGGTCGACGAGTACGGATCCGAGGCGGCACTCCTGATCAATGCCGACTTCGAGTTCCGCCGCAATCAGGAGCGATACGCGTTTCTGCGCTGGGGCCAGAAGGCGCTGCACAATTTCCGCGTCGTGCCTCCCGACACGGGAATCGTCCATCAGATCAACCTCGAGTATCTGGCGCAGGGAGTCTTCACCGAAGTCGTCGGCAAGCAGACCTTCGCTTACCCCGACTCGTTGGTCGGCACCGATTCCCACACGACCATGATAAACGGACTCGGCGTCCTCGGTTGGGGGGTCGGTGGAATCGAAGCCGAGGCGGCGATGCTCGGACAACCGGTGTCGATGCTCATTCCGGAAGTAGTCGGATTCAAGATGCATGGGCGGCTCGTGCCCGGAGCGACGGCGACGGATCTTGTGCTTACCGTCACCGAGATGCTGCGCAAGAAAAAAGTGGTCGGAAAATTCGTGGAGTTTTATGGAGCGGGACTCTCGAGTCTTTCACTCGCTGATCGCGCGACAATCGGCAACATGGCGCCCGAGTATGGCGCGACAATGGGATTCTTCCCGATCGATGCCGAGACGATCAACTATCTGAGATTCACAGGGCGCGACGAGGCGCAGGTGCAGCTCGTCGAAGCGTACACCAAGGCGCAGGGAATCTTCCGCACCGATGCGACTCCCGACCCGGTCTTCAGCGACACGCTGGAGCTGGACCTTCACACCGTGGAGCCGAGTCTCGCTGGCCCCAAGCGTCCGCAGGACAGAGTGCCGCTCAAGCTGTCGAAGAGGATGTTCAAGGAGGCGCTGGCGGCGGATCTCGAGCGCACCGGAACCGTAGCCGCGGTTGCGGCGGCAAAGCAGGCGATGAGCGTCGCCGCGTCGCCGCAACTATCGCCGTCGGTGGTAGCGACCGATCCCGACGATCAGGCCGGAGAGAATTCGAGCGTTCCGGTCGAGATGAACGGGGAGAGGTTTTCGATTCGGCACGGCTCGGTGGTGATCGCCGCGATCACCAGTTGCACCAACACGTCGAATCCGAGCGTGATGCTCGCGGCCGGACTACTCGCTCGCAACGCGGTGGGCAAAGGGCTCATGAGCAAACCGTGGGTCAAGACGAGTCTCGCGCCCGGATCAAAAGTCGTAACGGACTATTTCAAGAAAGCTGGAGTGATGGACGCGCTCCAGCAGCTGCGGTTCAACGTTGTCGGCTTCGGATGCACGACCTGCATCGGGAACTCGGGTCCGTTGCCGCAGCCGATCGCCGATGCAGTCGAAGCGAACAAGCTGGTTGTCGCCGCCGTTCTCTCGGGAAACCGGAACTTCGAGGGACGCATTAATCCCTTGACACGCTTCAACTATCTGGCGTCGCCACCCCTGGTCGTCGCGTATGCGCTCGCGGGTCGGATGGACATCGACTTCAACACCGAGCCGATCGGTGTCGGCAAGAATGGTCCGGTTTTCCTGCGCGACATCTGGCCCGCGCCGAAGGAGGTCGAGGACGAGATACTACGCTCGGTGAAAGCCGAAATGTTCAAGGCGCAGTACTCGAACGTCTTTCACGGCGACGACAACTGGCGGAGCCTGCCCGAGAAGGAAGGCGATCTCTACGAGTGGGATCCTGACTCAACGTACGTGAAAAACCCTCCGTTCTTCGATGGAATGACGCTTACGCCGCCAGGAATTCGGTCGATCGAGGGCGCGCGGGTGCTGGGAATGTTCGGGGACTCGATCACTACGGACCACATCTCACCCGCCGGATCGATTCCCGCGTCGAGCCCCGCCGGCAAGTGGCTCATCGAGCACGGCGTCAAGACGGCGGACTTCAATTCCTACGGGGCACGAAGAGGAAATCACGAGGTGATGATGCGCGGCACCTTCGCCAACATCAGACTTCGCAACGAGCTCGCGCCAGGAACCGAAGGTGGCTGGACGACCCGCGTCTCGGGAGAGAAGCCGGTTACGATTTACGATGCGGCGATGGAATACCAGAAGGGCGGGACACCGCTCGTGATCATCGCCGGCAAGGAGTACGGCACGGGCTCGTCACGTGATTGGGCGGCCAAGGGAACGCTGCTGCTAGGCGTCCGTGCCGTGATCGCCGAATCGTTCGAGCGAATCCACCGGTCGAATCTGGTTGGAATGGGAGTTCTTCCGCTCGAGTTCGTGAACGGCGAGACGCGCCAGACTCACGGCCTGACGGGATTCGAGACGTACCAGATCGAAGGAATGTCGGACCACCTGAAGCCACGCGCAGTTCTTACGGTGCGAGCACGAGGGGCGGATGGGAGCGAGAAGAAGTTTACGGCGATCTCGAGGATCGATACGCCTGAGGAGATGAGCTACTACAAACATGGCGGCATACTACCCTACGTTTTGAGGCAGCTCGTTGGGAGAGAGCGCGCGTAGGGCCGCGGCGTTAAAACCCCGGCACGTTGGAGACCGGCACCTTCTTTCTCCTGAGCTTGAACTCCGGCATCGACGTGCTGATCTGCTCCGCCAGGTCGGCCTCCATCTTTTTCGGATCGAGCGGCTCCAGCATCGCCCGGAGCTCGGGGTCGTCGGCCAGCGTGAGGTTCATGCGCGAGTAGAGACCCGCCACCAAATGGAGCGTC